>JAYSOP010000282.1:0-7054 GCA_043722905.1 Chryseolinea sp. | reverse complement strand
CCAATTTTATTTTCATATCTCACCTGCTGCACGGTTTGCATATAGCGCAAAGAAGAGGCTGAAAAAACAGGGACTTTTCTTTTCCGCGCTTCATCATAGATGGCCACAACATCTTTTAAGGAAGCCGCCACTGGTTTGTCAATAAACATCGGCTTGCCCGCTTTCAGTACTTCGAAAGCCTGCTCTCTATGGGGTCGACCGTCGTTCGTTTCGAGTAAGACTACGTCAACCATTTTTAACAAGCTTTTCACTGAATCAACAATTTCAACACCATACCCTTTTACTTCCTCCGTATATTTCGGAATACGACTTACGCTCGACTCAATATCGGTGCTTCCTTTAGGGTACGCTGCCACCACGCGGAATCCTTGAAAATCTTTGGGGGAATCTGCAGCATTGAAGATTTTGGCGAAAGCCGTTGCATGTGAAGTGTCAAGACCAATGATGCCTATTTTAATAACCGATGTTTGTATTCCTGATAGGATTGAAGGAGACAAGAAACCTAATGTGGTTCCGGCAATAGCGGTTTGTTTAACGAATTTTCGTCTGTTCATTTCTGTTGATTTAAAAATACCTATGCAATGGTGGGCGCCCACCCGCCCTGATACTCCCGATTCCAGAGCTTCATAGCTTCGTCATCCTTAAGAATATGACCGTTCTGCGGATCGCAATCTAACGCCCTGCCTACGCGGTAGGAAATATTTCCCAGATGGCATAATAAAACGCTTTTGGAACAATCTGAATATGTGGAGTGTGGAGTTTTGCCGTTTTCTATACTTTCCAGAAAATTGACAAAATGAACTTTGTCGAAATCAATGCCAGGTCCGACTTGCGAGGCAGTAGCTTGTCCAGCACTGTCAGCACTTTTTACCAGGTCGCCGTTGTTATTAAAGATTTTATAAGCATTGTCCTTTAATTCCAGCGTACCATTTTCGCCATGAAAAGATACCCCGGAACCCATGTCATTGATGCCCCTCGGGTTGCAACTACGGGCTTCCCATGAAATTGTTTTCCGGTCTTCAAAGTCGAATGTCGCGATTTGTGTATCGGGTGTTTGCCAATCATCCTGGTAATGGTAACGTCCTCCCGTTGAAAAAGCTTTGACCGGCAGATCAACGTCCAGGCCCCAGCGGGCAAGGTCTATAAAGTGCGTTCCATTATTCAGAATCTCGCCGGTTCCCCAGTGCCAGTTCCAATGCCAGTTATAATGAATGAGATTATCTTTAAATGATTTGCGCGGGGCTGGTCCCTGCCAAAGTTCATAATCCAGCCAGGAAGGAACAGCCACAATTTTTCCAGTCCCTATTGAAGGCCGTGTATTCGTATACCAGGTTCTGGCAAAATAAACCCTGCCGATTGCACCCTCGTGCAAAGCCTGTATCGCTTCTCTTACACGCGGCCAGGACCTTCTCTGGTTTCCCATCTGTACAACTTTATTATATTTTTTTGCCGCTTGTGTAAGAAGTTCTCCTTCCGCAGGATTATGGCTTCCGGGCTTTTCCACGTAAATATGTTTCCCTGCCTTCAGTCCCAGAATGGAAGCGGGTGCATGCCAGTGATCAGGTGCGGCAATGGTAAGCACATCCACAGATTTATCGTCAAGGGCACGCCTGAAATCGGAAACACCTTTCGGTTTTGTTTTTTGTCCGGCTTTCATAACGCCTTCGATGCCACTGGCCAGAGCCCGTTCATCCACATCGCAGATGTAAGCGATCTCAGCGTTTTTGAGCGAAGCAAATCCAGCCGCATGTGCCATTCCCCGGCTGTTGACACCCATCACAGCAACTTTATGTTTATCCTGAACCGGATACGAGGAAAGTATATTAAATCCCTTCACCTTTGTACTGATGCCTATCCCTAAACCTCCTGCGATGGCAGACTTAAGGAATTTCCTTCGATTCAGATCGTGTTTCATTGGCTTGCTCTTTATATTATTTTTTTCGAGAATACTTTTAACGGATAATCTACAAAAGATTTCGGAACCTGACTATTCAAATTATCTGGCACCTTTTCCGAACCAAGTCCCTTGACAGATCCGATTTTAAGAACCCACCAAACCTTCACCAGACGCGATCCTGCCTCGTAAAAGGGGCTTCATTTTGAAATCGAAACAGAAAATATATAATAAGAAACTATTTGATGTCCGGTTGCACAATGATGTCATTTTATCTTACATTTTGTAAACTTTCCGATGCATGAAAAATAAACGAAGGGACTTTTTAAAATTGGCAGGGCTAACAGGACTGGGTATGGCTGGTGGACTGAAGGGTTTTGCCACATCGACATCTAACCATCAAAAATCAGTCTTTATGCCATCAAGTACAGATAAAACCGCGATCCTGGAAAATCTCATATCAGCAGAAAATGAGAGTATCATTGGACAATACGGGTCATGGGCAACATCCCTCATTAATAAAAAATTACCTTCCCACTCTTTCAGGGGAAAATCATGGACCAATCTTGAAGATTGGAAAACATCTGCTAAAAAGCGTTTGATGGATCGGTTGGCGATTCCTGATATTGGCGGCATGCCTGAGGTAAAAGTAAAAAAACAATATGCCTACGACGGATTGCATGTTGAGGAACTGAGCTGGCAATTACCCTATGGACGTCCAACGGATGCCATATTGTTAAAACCGGCGGATGCAAAAGGTAAATTACCCGGTATTCTCGCTTTCCATGACCATGGCGGAAACAAATATTTTGGTACCCGGAAAATCACCCGTACCAGCGATGATCAGCATCCGCTGATGAAAGAACACCAGGCAAATTATTATGAGAATCACGCCTGGGCAAATGAAATCGCCAAACGCGGATATGTCGTTTTGGTTTCCGATGCGTTTCCTTTTGCCAGTCGAAGGGTAATGATGCAGGATATTCCCGAAAGGTTTCGGAATGGACTTACCGATGAGAATCCGGAAAAACCTGAAAGTATTCAGGCATACAACGCATGGGCTGGGGAGCATGAACATACGATGGCGAAATCATTATTCAGCGCGGGAACAACATGGCCTGGTGTCTTTTTCGCCGAAGACCGCAAGGCGCTCGATATTTTATGCGCACGAAAAGATGTAGATGCCGGCAGAATAGGATGTGGTGGATTGTCCGGTGGAGGGATGCGTACAGTGTTTATGGGAGGATTGGATCAACGCATCAAATGTGCGGTCTGTGTTGGCTTTATGACTACATGGAAGGATTTTATCGTGGATAAATCATTTACCCATACGTGGATGACTTATGTGCCTGTTCTGCCCAACGAGATGGAATTCCCTGAAATTCTTGGTTTGCGTACCCCGCTTGCAACCATGGTATTGAATGATGAGCATGATCAATTATATACCCTTCCGGAAATGCAAAAAGCGGATAGCATCCTTCGTGAAGTGTATAAAAAAGCAAAAGCCGAAGATCATTATCAGAGTGGATATTATCCGGGCCCGCATAAATTTGATGCAAAAATGCAGTCTGATGCCTTTGCGTGGTTTGACCGCTGGCTTGGAAGCAGTAAGTAGTGAGTAGTGAGTAGTGAGTGGTGAGTAGTGAGTAGTGAGAATAATCAGTATAATCCAACAATAAACAACAAGAGAATGAAAAGTAACCGCAGAAATTTCTTAAGGCTTTCCGGACTTGCCGGGATAGGACTTGCAGGTGGCAGCATCCTTAACGCCCATGCCGCCGTGCCGGTTGAAAAAGCACTTGAAGGAAATCATTTCCCTAAGCAGGACGGAAAACACTTTAATATGAGTGGGTTTGCGGCCCCCAAAATTGAAATAGTGCGAATCGGTTTTATAGGTTTGGGAAACCGGGGCCCCGGGGCCGTAAACCGAATGAGTAAAATTGATGGCGTGGAGATCAAAGCTTTGTGTGACATACGGCCAGAGAAAGCAAACAAAGCAAAGAAACAACTCGAAGGCACCATCCACAAACCTGAAATTTATACCGGGGATGAGCATGCGTGGAAAAAAATGTGCGAAAGGAAAGATATTGACCTGGTATATATTGCTACACCCTGGAGCTTGCATACGCCCATGGCAGTCTACGCTATGGAACAAGGAAAACACGCTGCCTCAGAAGTGCCCGCAGCCGTTACTGTGGATGAATGCTGGCAACTGGTCAAAACATCTGAAAAGACACGCAAGCATTGCATGATATTAGAAAATTGCTGTTACGATTTCTTTGAACTTCTCACCCTGAATATGGCCAGACAAGGCTACTTCGGCGAAATCCTGCATGCAGAAGGTGCTTATATCCATCACCTGCTGGATAGTAATTTTAATAAGGAAGGATATTATGACATGTGGCGTTTGAAGGAAAACCTGAGAAACGGAAATCTATATCCAACCCATGGGCTGGGTCCAATAGCCCAGGCATTAAATATCAATCGCGGAGATAGAATGGATTATCTTGTTTCTGTATCCACGAATGACTTTATGATGGGGGAAACAGCCAAAACCCTTGCCGCGAAAGATGATTTCTACAAATCATACGCGAATAAGACTTTCCGGGGCAACATGAATACGACTACTATCCGCACGGTAAATGGAAAGACTATGATGCTGCAACACGACGTCACTTCGCCCCGCCCGTACTCGCGCATACACCTGATTAGCGGAACCAAAGGCACTGCATTAAAATATCCTGAACCTGGAAGGATTTCCAATAACCATGAAGGTTGGTTAACAGAAGATGAATTTAAATCACTGGAAGAAAAATTTGCACCTCCTATTGTAAGAAGAGTCGGTGAAATGGCGAAGCAAATTGGCGGTCACGGTGGAATGGACTTCCTGATGGACTGGAGACTAATCGATTGTTTGAGAAACGGCTTACCGCTTGACATAGATGTGTATGACGCGGCTGCATGGAGTGCCGTTGCCCCACTGAGTGAAGTTTCCGTCGGCAACCGTTCCAAAACCGTCGACGTACCTGACTTTACTTCTGGCGCATGGGAAAAAAACCAGCCTGTCGATGTCTTCCTTGCAAAAGGTGGCAATACAAAAGTAAGAATGTAACTAGACTTTATCCGCCATGCGCTGACGAAGGTGTGTAGCGGACAGCTTAGGAAGCGTTGGGACAGGAGTAGTGGTGGACGAGATTGCTGTTTGGCAATTGAAAATAATTTTGAACAACCATGTGTAGACATAAAATTATCCGGTGCATTGTCAACGCTGCTTTTTTATTCACGTTTCTATTCTTGATTGCCTCCTGCACCTCTAAACCGGACAAACGAGTTCAAGAAAAGAAGGGTCCTGCCATTACGTTTGTTGAACACCATGATGATAAAAGGATTGATGTAATGGTTGACGGGAAACCCTTTACAACTTATCGATGGCCCGACAACATTTACAAGCCGATTCTTTACCCCGTTCTAACGTCTCAAGGCACCGAAGTGACAAGAGGATTTCCCCTAAAACCAAGGGAAGGTGAACGCAATGATCATATCCATCAGGTCGGAAACTGGTTGAACTATGGCAATGTAAATGGCTTTGATTTCTGGGGCAACGGTTCTACTGGCCAAAGGGATATTAAGGGTGGGCAAATAAAACATCACAGCGTTGATCAGTTATCCGGCGGAAGCGGTGAAGGGTCGATGGTGACAATGGCGAGCTGGATCGATCCAATGGGAAGAGAACTTCTGGCAGAACAGACTGAGTTTCACTTTATCGCAAAGGACTCCCTGCGCATAATCGACAGGGTAACCACTTTAACAGCTCATAGCGCTACACCGGTAATTTTTAAAGATACCAAGGAAGGAATGTTTGGTATTCGTGTGGCACGTGAACTTGAGTTACCTTCAGACGAGGAAATAACACTGACGGATGCGCAAGGCAATCCAACAACCGTAAAGAAAATGTCAAATGAAAAAGTTACCGGAAATTACAGAAGCAGCGAAGGCGTTGTCGGTGAAGCAGTTTGGAGTACACGGGCAAAATGGATGAACCTGTTCGGCAGTATCGGGGACGAAAAAATATCCCTGGTGATTTGTGACCACCCCAATAATATAAGTTATCCCACCTATTGGCATGCGCGTGGCTATGGATTATTTGCTGCCAATCCATTTGGCGCGAAGGATTTCACCAAAGAAAAAGAAGAACTAAATTATAGGATCCCCGCCGGTCAATCGATCACTTTTAAATATAGAGTAATAATTCATTCGGGCAAACATCTATCGGATGCCGAAATTAACCGTTATGCGGATGATTTTTCAGGTATGTATTGAAAACCAATTCGAATAAAATGTCAAAAAATGTACGTCGCACTTGGCGATGGTAAAATGAAAGTTAACGTCGACTGTTGTTCAGGTGTAATGAATTAAATATGTAGTACATGACCAGCACTCGTGATCGGGCAAACAGAAATCAAAACGAAAATATGGACCAATGACAAAGAGAAGAGATTTTATTAAAGATATATCACTCACTACCCTGGCCCTGGTGTTATCACAACAAAATATTCTGGCAAGGAATACTTCAAAGATGAGGATTGGCCTTGTTACGTATCAATGGGGAAAGGATTGGGATGTTTCAACAATCATTCAAAATTGTGAAAAAAGTAAAGTTTTGGGGGTAGAGCTCCGCACTGAACATAAACACGCTGTAGAACCTGGATTAAACTCCAACCAGAGAAAAGAAGTAAAAAAACGCTTTGCCGATAGTCAGGTGGAACTCATTGGCTATGGGTCCAATACACAATTCGATAGCCCAGACCCCAGCATACTAAAACAAAATATGGATCAGGCCAAAGCACTTCTGAGGCTCACCCATGATATTGGAGCCAGTGGTTTAAAGGTGAAGCCCAATGCATTTCATGAAAATGTACCACACGAAAAAACGCTGGAACAAATTGGGAAATCACTGAATGAACTGGGGAAATTTGCAGGAGATCTGGGACAGCAACTCAGGCTCGAGGTTCACGGCCAGGGTACCCAGGAATTACCCAATATAAGACTCATTATGGACGTGGCGGATAATCGCCATGTGACCGTATGTTGGAACTGTAATCCTGAGGATCTGAAAGGACAAGGTTTAGAATATAATTTTAATCTCGTTAAAAACCGCCT
>JAYSOP010000281.1:0-1865 GCA_043722905.1 Chryseolinea sp. | reverse complement strand
CGCCCAAACAATCTGTGGTGTAAGAACCAAATATGAACCAGGACCCTGGTTCAACTCCGCGAAGTTTTTTGATATTGAATATCAGACTTATGGAAACGTCTCCAATGCCCTCCAGGATACTGAAGATGAATTATATTGGGAGCATGCTTCGGGAAAGAAAGCAATCCATATGGTATGGGATAAAGCATCACTCGAATTCAAAGGGATAAATGCTTTTGGCATACGGTTGCGCCATGAGAAGTTCGATCAGTGGCTAAGAGAAAAGCGTCACGTGAATTTTATTGTCGATCATTTGGCTGAGGCAAATTTTGACCCGGAGTTCGCACAAAGGTATGAAAGTGAGATCAGTAGTTTATGGAAGGGCCGGAGGTTGGTTAATGTAGTCAGATAACAAGGACATGAGGATTATTAAAATTATCGGTTTAGTAACTTTTTTGGTCGGGTTCATTTTATTTAATGCCACCACTTTTTGGGCAAGTTACCGGCTAACGCCGACCGTAGTCAAAGAAACAATCACGGATGATAAGAAGGAAAAATTATTTCTGGAGCACGCAGCACCTTTTATTGACAGAACTGTTCACTCAAATTATAATTTCGTTCAGACGCTGAATGAGATTTTTGCCAGGGCCAATGCGCAACAACTTCATCGATACAACATCAGCGATGAAGATATAAAAGGTCTTGTGAAAAGGAGCCGGAATAAATTTACCATACCCCCGCAAGATTCTATCTTCAAAACATCCAATGAAGTCGCCGTTTTTAAAAACAAGGCCTTCCGCGAATACGGACGAGAACTTCAGGGAAAAGAATTTGCCTCAGAGGAGGAATTACAAACCAATTTACAGGAGATCGCCGAAAAAATAAGTAAGTATGGCACCATAAACCAGGTAGGCTTTGATCGTTATGCGATCAAAGACCTTCAGTACAGTCTTACCAAAGCTTCAGCAGCGGGCCCTGTAAAAAACAGGCCCTTGCTGCTTCTCTTACTAACCTTTGGGTTGTGCATCATCGGTGCGATGCTCTACATACTTCCGAAGCTTCAACATCAGCCAGGCATCAAAAATGACCGGATATTTTTTAACCCCATGAAAAATGTAGGGTGGCTGGGAATTGTGACCGGTACATGGTTGATCGTTTTTTATGTACTCCTGTACTTCTATCCCGAATATATGACGAACTGGGTCATCATGGTAGACCCTGTCAGCAAACTAATTAATGGTCACGAGGCAGGCAGATTTTTTCTGTATGGATTTATCTATACGCTTTGCATTATCATAATGGGTGTTCGTTTCATCATCCATTACAGACATAGCAAATACCAGGTGCTCCGAACGATCTCCGTGATGTTTTTCCAAACTGCCTTTGCCTTTTTAATTCCTGAAATCCTGGTCCGCCTCAACCAGCCTTATTATGATTTCAAAAATATCTGGCCCCTGGATTACAGTTTCTTTTTTGACTACCGATTGAATGCAATGGTGGACAATGGCACCATTGGAATTTTTATGCTCGGTTGGGGTATCGCATTGATTATTGTTGCCGTGCCAGTGCTGGTTTATTTTTTCGGCAAGCGATGGTACTGCTCCTGGGTTTGCGGATGCGGAGGACTCGCAGAAACAATGGGTGATCCCTTTCGCCAACTTTCACAAAATTCTCTTAAAGCCTGGAAATTTGAACGATGGATCGTCCATGGCGTTTTGGTATTTGCTGTCGTTATGACCATAGGTGTCTTGTATACTTATTTTACAAAATCTTCTCAATTCTTTTTTATTGACACCTACACTTTACGCGAAATCTATGGCATTTACATCGGCGCTGGCTTTGCGGGTGTCATCGGCACCGGGTTCTATCCACTGATGGGCAACCGG
>JAYSOP010000280.1:0-4110 GCA_043722905.1 Chryseolinea sp. | reverse complement strand
CCCCTACGGGATGAGTTTTTTTCGCTTTGTTTCCAGAATATTTCTTTGCCAACGACAGTCCCTTCCATATTCAGCTGCCGGGCGGCCGTTTCATTGAGGATGAAGGCCGACCCTGAGTCGGCGGGGTTGCCCCGTAGAAAAGTCCGGCCATCCTGGAGGGGGATATCCAGCGTGTTGAAAAAATTGTAGTCGACCAAAACTTCGGAGGAAGAAATATCGTCTTCCGGAAACTGGAGTGCCGCAATGTGGTGCTGATTGAATTGCATGCCCGGGATATTGGAACTTGCTGAAACCGAAACCACGCCATCAATGGTCTGCAACTCGTTTTGCAATGCTTCGAAACGATTCATCCCTGATTCATTCTTGATCGGTATTACCAGCACAGCTTCTTTTCCGAAGCCAAGATTTTTACTGGTAAGAAAATCAAGTTGCCGATAAATAATGATCGCGGAACATATCAGGATCATGGACATTGAAAACTGAAATACAATAAGCGCTTTTCGAAAGCCCGCGCCCCGGGGTGTTCTGATCATTTTTCCTTTCAGGATAATATGTGGCTGAATTCCTGACAGGTATAGGGAAGGGTAGATGCCTGACAGTAAGCCAATAAAAAGTCCTAGCAACAAAAGGATAGGGAGGTTTTGCAGGTAATTGATAGCAAAGGACACACCGGTGATGTAATTGAAAAATGGTAATGAAGCCTCTATGATGAGAATCGCTATGATTACAGCCATGAGAGACATCATCACAGACTCAGACAGAAATTGAATTGCCAGCTGGCGTCTTGGCGCCCCCAGTGTTTTTCTGACACCGATTTCCTTTGCGCGCTCCGCGGATTTGGCCGTAGTAAGATTCATGAAATTCACACACGCAATCACGAGGGTGAGCAAGGCGGCAGCGGAAAGGAGATATACATATTCCATGTTTCCATTAGGCTCTAACTCCCAGCGCAATCGGGATTGCAAATGAATATCAATGACAGGCTGCAGATGAAATCCATACTGTTGATTGACGAAAGTCTGGTATTCTTCATCCGTCACGTTAATGTATTTTCTCAGCCAGGGTAACAACTTGCTTTCAAGCGCTTTGGGATCAGCGCCATCGGTGAGCCGGATATAATTGTAATGTCCGAAGTCAGCCCAGGAGTAAAATGGATTGTTCGCATCGAAAGATTTTTCGCGCAGGTAGGAGACAAGAAAGTCAAAATGAACATGCGAATGTTTCGGCACATCCCTAAAAACACCCACTACCTCGACTAAATAATCTTCGGCGTCAACGGCGAGGTGCTTGCCGATGGGGTCTTGCTCTCCAAAATATTTACGCGCCATCGATTCGGACAACAGCACGCCATCGACTTGTTTCAATACTGTTTTGGGATTCCCTTTCACAAGGAAAAAAGAGAACACTTCAAAAAATGTTGTGTCTACCGCGAGTATATTTTTCTCATCATATCGGGTATCGCTTTCCGGATTTCTAAACGAATGAGTCTCCTTCGTGAGACCTGCGGCAAAAAGGGGCGTGATACTTACAGCGCTCACTACCTCCGGAAAATCATTTTTCATCGCCTGAGCCATGGGATGCGGCGTGCGCGTCTGCGGGTTGTTACCTGCCCAGGTTATGCGATATAAGTTTTCCGCCTTGTTATGAAAGCGGTCATAACTCAACTCACCCTGAAGATAAAGCATGATGAGAAAGACGCAGGCGATCCCAAAGGCAAGTCCGAATACATTGATGAATGTATGCACCCGGTTCTTCATTAAACTGCGGATGGCGATGTTGAAGAAGCTATAGAGCATAAAGTAGAAAGCGGAAAGTTTAAAGTTTAAAATTCAAAGTTTAAAGCGAAGTTGTTCAAAGTTTAAAGTTGAGAGTTATTATTAAAAACACGAGCTATATTTTGACCATTGACCACTCACGACTCACTATTCACGACTGACCACTGACCATTAGCCACTGATCATTCAAGGCCATCTACAATGACCCTGCCACTGAAAAAGGGGCTTGAACAGGCTGGAAAATGCCTGTTCCTTGGCAATGCTGTACTGGAATGAACAATGCTGTTCGATATTGGACGGGGTGCCACTGTGCCCAAAGGCGTACCTGACACCCGGACGGGTAAACCATAATTTCAATATCTTAGCACGCATGACAAACACGCAGAAGCCGCAAGGCCACCTCATCCGGTCGTTGGGATTATTTTCAGCTTTTATTTTAACCGTGAGCTCGGTGATCGGATCGGGGGTTTACAAGAAGGCTGCTCCCATGGCTGCGGAATTATTATCGGCTGATCTGGTCTTGTTGTGCTGGGCCCTGGCAGGCATCATCACGTTATGTGGTGCGCTGAGCAATGCGGAAATCGCCAGCATGCTTGCCGACTCCGGAGGTGAATATGTTTACTTCCGTAAAATATACAACAAGTTCTTTGCCTTTATTTTTGGATGGACCTCGTTTGCCGTGATACGATCCGCGGCAGCGGCTTCCATTTCCTATGTGTTTGCCCATTCATTCAATTCATTAATTACCTTACCGGTGTTGCCCGATACCTGGGAACAATTGTCTGTCTTCGGTGTCTTTACACCCTTCGATAATTTTGGAGTGAAAGCATTGACCGTGTTACTGATCATCGGACTCTCCTATAATAACTACGTCGGACTTAAATTCGGCGAAGGCCTGAGCAAAACAGTTTTGTTTATTGTTGTCATCAGCATCTTTCTCATCATCGTGATGGGATTGTCGATCGGCGGAGGGAGCATGGCCAATTTACAGACTTCAGCAACAGGGTATGTTTCACATTCATGGTGGGATCCCGTTTTCATTGAAAGCATTTTCGCGGCTCTGCTCGCGAGCTTCTGGGCGTATGAGGGATGGGCCAGTACCGGCTACATTGGCGGTGAAATAAAAAATCCAAATCGGAATCTTCCACTAGCCCTGGTGTTGGGCGTGCTGTTTGTTCTTGTCGTATACATTTTCATCAACTTCACTTATTTGTATGTGCTGCCGATGAATGAAATCATTGCTGTGAACCAATCCCAGAATGGAATTGTGGCCGTTGAAGTTGTTCGTTCCTTCATGGGCGACGCAGGGGCACTGGGCATGGCGGTATTGATACTGATCACTACTTTCGGTTGTGCCAACACTACGCTGTTGGGTCCGCCACGGCTGTACTATGCGATGGCGAAGGAGGGTATGTTCTTCAAGTCCGCTACCTACATTCATCCCCGATATAACACACCGTCTAAAGCCATTTTGATCCAGGCCGTCTGGGCGTCCCTGCTGGTATTCTCCGGTAGCTTCGATCAGTTAACGGATATGCTGATATTCGCCGCCTTTATTTTTTATGGTGCGACTGCGCTCGGTGTTTTTATATTAAGGATAAAAATGCCTGATGCACCCCGTCCCTATAAAGCATGGGGATATCCTGTAGTGCCCGGGATATTTATTCTTTTTTGCATAGCCCTTATCATCATCACATTGTTGGCGAAACCACGCGAAGCCCTTATCGGATTAGGATTGATGGCGAGCGGGTTGCCGTTTTATTGGTATTGGAGAAGGTAGGGGCATGTTTTAAAGGCAGGTTGTGCTTGCCTGCAAAGTCCAAGTTATTGTTGTCCAAGCAAAACTGCGCAATGTGTGTGCAGCCCTAACGGGACCCGTTGGGGCTTAGTGCCAATTGAGTTAATACGAAATTAAATAGTTGTCTCATGAGAACTATTTTGTATTTAATCATGTCAATCATCCTAATCAAATAAATCATAGTTCAGACAATTGAAGTGATTGTCATGTGCGCGGCCGAAGACCGGGTTTAACCACCCCTCGTCCTGCGCAGGGCGCATGACGTTTTTTTTACCGATCACCGATCACCTGTATTCAACCTGCCTTTAAACTAAAAACCTCCTCCCAAGTTTTCTTCAACACAGGAATTCCTTTTTCGGAATTTTCTTTTCGCACCGCGAGCACCTGCTCACCGGGGTAGCGGATTTTGGTGCCGGCCTTTTCGGGGATGGAGGCGTGGTAGTCGTCGAGGATCTGGTGGATGGCCGCAGCGATGGTGGAATAGTTGTAGAGTTTGGAAATGTCGATAGCGATGAATATCTGGGAAAGGTTTGTTTC
>JAYSOP010000279.1:0-4333 GCA_043722905.1 Chryseolinea sp. | reverse complement strand
CGAAGACATCATAGAAAAAGTTGATACCAAAAATCACGCTTCACAGATACTCGATAAAGCGTTGGAATAGGGAGGATATAGGGATATAAGGGAATAGGGGTATAAATTACAGCAGGGGAATTGATAAGGCCGATGTGTGAAGTCATAGGCATTTGAAAAATGTTTTTGAGTTTTTTGAACGGGATGAGAAATAAATTTCTTTCAAATTTTTAAGGCTGCCACAAACGGATAAATGCGTTGACGAGTATTTGCCAAATCGGCGGAATTTGCCCAGCAAATATTTTACTATTTACGATCCCACATTCATGAAGCTTGCCTTCATTTACAGAAAACCCTATATCCCTATATCCTTATATCCTTATATCCTTATACCCCTATACCCCTATACCCCTATACCCCTACCAGCATTAACCAAAAAACTAATCGTGATTCCTCTCCCCTCCTGTCTTTGTGGAAATAATCCTTGGCTGCGTAGTCAAATTTCTTGATCTTCGCGACAAACTACCCATTCATGAGCCAGGCACCTGACTTCGATCATTTAAAAAAAATTGCTTCACAGGTAAGAAGGGATATTGTGCGGATGGTACACGCCTGTCAGTCGGGGCATCCCGGTGGTTCTTTGGGATGTACTGAGTATTTTGTCGCTCTCTATTTCCATATACTAAAACACGACCCGAAATTTAGAATGAATGGTATGGATGAAGATCTGTGCTTTTTATCCAACGGTCATATTTCCCCAGTGTGGTATTCAACCCTTGCCCGCGCAGGCTATTTTGAAACCAAAGAATTGGCCACCTTTAGAAAAATTAATTCACGTTTGCAGGGGCATCCAGCCACGCATGAACACCTGCCTGGCATCCGCATCGCATCGGGATCTTTGGGTCAGGGTCTGTCTGTAGCCATAGGTGCTGCTCGCGCTAAAAAGCTGAACAAAGATGATCGTTTCGTTTATGTGCTGATGGGTGATGGTGAACAGCAGGAAGGACAAGTATGGGAAGCCGCCATGTATGCGCCGCACCACAAGTTGGATAATTTAATTGCTACCATCGATTGTAACGGGCAACAAATTGACGGACCCGTTGAAAGCATTCTCTCACTGCTGGACTTAAAAGCCAAATGGGAAGCCTTTGGCTGGACCGTACAGACTTTTGACGGGAATAATATTGAAGCCGTAATCGAAGGAATGGACAAGGCAAAAGCCCTGACGAAAAAAGGTAAACCCGTCCTCAATCTGATGAAAACAGATATGGGATTTGGGGTAGATTTCATGATGGGTTCTCACAAATGGCACGGGGTCGCACCCAATGATGATGAACTTCAAAAAGCGTTGGGACAACTTCAGGAAACCCTGGGGGATTATTGATGCTTATTAAATGCCAGAACTGCTGGCATTTTTTATTTTGATATGCACTGGCATCGCCTCATATACGCAAATGCCGATTATTCAGTTATAATGAAAATGATGCGATGAGAACCTCCAAAATCGTCAGAATTTTCTTGATTTTATGCCCGCTTTTTCTTAATTTATCTTTATTGGGCCAACATCGCATTCAGCAGGCCCTTCCCGAGAGAACGAGGATCCTGTTCGTTTTGGATGGATCCGGAAGCATGAATGCTCAGTGGGGAGATGATCAATCGCGCATGGATGTCGCGAAAAATATTCTTTCCAGACTGGTCGATTCTTTGCGCATCGATCCCAAAGTGGAATTGGCGCTTAGGGTGTATGGGCACCGGTATTCCCGTCAATCCAATAACTGTAACGACAGCCAATTGGAGATTCCCTTCGGCAAGCAAAATCATCAGGCCATCATCCGTAAAATTAAAGAAATTACGCCCCGGGGTGTTACGCCGATCACCTATTCGTTGGAGCAGTCAGCAAAAGATTTTCCTGCAAACCAGGGTTATCGAAATATTCTTATCCTTATCACTGATGGCGTTGAGTCATGCGGCGGGGACCCCTGCCAGGTGTCAATTGACCTGCAAAAGAAAGGCATCTTTCTCAGACCTTTTATTATCGGACTTGGCGTATCCGGGGGCAAAGTGCTTGACTGCGTAGGGAAATTTATCGATTCAGAAAACGCCAATTCTTTTCATCAGATTCTGAATAAATCTATCGAAACCACTTTTGCTGAAACAACGGTGAGCGTAGCGCTAATGAATGGAGCAAACCAACCGGTTGAAAGCAACATCAATATCACTTTTGTGAATAGCATGACAGGTGCCGCAGCGTATCAATTCGTACACTATCGCGATCCTTCGGGCAACCCGGATTCTGTGCAGATTGATCCCGTGCTTTCTTATTATATTGTTGTGAACACCCTGCCACCGGTTATTTATAAAAATCCGGAAATCGTAAATGGAAAACACAATGTGATCACGATTGCAGCGCCTCAGGGAACGTTGGTGGTAAAGCCAGAGGGGAAGGGAAATCCTTTTTCATTGATTGTGCGCGAAAAGGGAAAAAGCGAGATTCTTCATCAGCAAAATAGCAGCCAACCCAACCGTTATCTTCAGGGCGAATACGAAGTGGAAACGCTGACGCTTCCGCGAAGAATATTTCCGGTTTCGCTGACAGCGGACAGGACTGTGACCATCAGTTTACCCTCATCTGCTGCCGTGAATATCAATACACTGGCCGCGGGTTATGGAAATTTGTTTGAGATTTTAGCGACAGGAGAATCGAAATGGGTTTGCACTTTAGATGAGGCTAAGACAAGGCATTCTTTGAATCTGTTGCCCGGAAATTATAAAATAGCCTTCAGAGCGCGCCAAAGCAAGGGCAGTAAATATACGGCCATCAAAAATTTCGCCGTAACCGCCGGGCAGACGTTGAATGTGAAGATGTTTTAGAAACCGCTCTTATGATGATAATACAATCCAGGGGAGCAGCGCAATAACAAGACCGATCAAAAACCAGAGAATATATTTACGATGCTGATGTTGCATGAAGAGTTTAAATGCGTTATCCATGGTTTACGGCGAATAGCCCGTTAAGTTGAGGGTAAAGGCAGGATTTAAAAAGGTTTAACAAATCGTTAACAGATTCAACCGGAGGTGCTGGCCTTTCAAAATTTATTTCCGACTTTCACGCCAGCATTTGACACTGATGATAACATGAAATACACTTTTACGGAAAAGAAAGATACGCGCTCCGGTTTTGGCGTTGGGCTGCATGAATTGGGGAAAAAGAATTCCAATGTAGTTGCACTGTGCGCAGATCTTACCGGGTCTCTCAAAATGGACGCTTTTAAAAAGGAGTTTCCGGAAAGATTTTTTCAGATCGGAATTGCAGAAGCCAATATGATGGGCATCGCAGCCGGAATGACAATCGGAGACAAAATTCCCTTCACGGGCACCTTCGCGAATTTTTCCACGGGCAGAGTCTACGATCAGATTCGCCAGTCTATCGCTTATTCTGGAAAAAATGTAAAAATATGTGCTTCCCACGCCGGCGTTACGCTAGGCGAGGATGGCGCCACACACCAGATTCTGGAAGACATCGGAATGATGAGAATGCTTCCTGGTATGACTGTGATAGTACCTTGTGATTACAATCAAACCCGCCTGGCAACGCTGGCGTTAGGCGAGCATGTGGGGCCCGCATACCTGCGTTTTGGAAGACCCAGCTGGCCAATATTTACTACGCCTGACAGGCCTTTCACCATTGGCAAGGCTGATAAAATGATTGAAGGCAAAGATGTGACTATTTTTGCCTGCGGTCACCTGGTGTGGACGGCTATTGAAGCCGAGGCCAAACTGGCGGAGAAGGGAATCAGCGTCGAAGTCATCAATATTCACACCATCAAACCCCTGGATATGGATGCGATCCTGACATCCGTACAAAAAACCAAATGCGCCGTAACTTGTGAAGAGCACCAAATGAATGGTGGACTGGGTGATTCAGTCGCACAGGTTCTTTCACGATTTAATCCGTCCCCCATTGAGATGGTAGCGGTTAATGATTCATTCGGTGAGAGCGGTACGCCCACTCAGCTTTTAATTAAGTACGGCCTTGGCATCGAAAACATTATCGAAGCAGTCGGGAAGGTTTTGAAAAGAAAGAAAACTTAAATGCAGGCCGCGATCTTTAATACACGCACTTGAGGCGCCCTCACTAAATAAGCAGAATAATTATTTACGGGTATCACACCAGGCACAAAGGTAGTTGAAAGCTTTCTCCGTGGTGATATTCAGGAACACTTGGCTCCTTGCGAACTGATTGTCTTGAATCGTGTTCCAGTTTTTTGGCTGAGAAATATATTTACTTGTCGTCTTAACTGCCATTTCAAAAAGTTTTTCATCAGGGTGAATAAGGTAATCCACGCGTGCGTGC
>JAYSOP010000278.1:0-9320 GCA_043722905.1 Chryseolinea sp. | reverse complement strand
CATCAGGCCAAGCACCGGACCTACACAATGCGTTGCATAATACATGGGGGGTAATCCAGGCCAGTAATTCGGCCAGCCATCCATGTCTTGTTGATGACTTGCTTTGATAAATTGAATTTTACCCAATTCACCCTTGTCGTAAAGCTCTTTCATGAAAAGAAATTCCCGGGCATACACCACTGTTTCCATCATCATGTAGGTAAGACCTTTTTCTTTTGTGAGCCCTACAATTTCTTCGCACTCCGCTACAGTAGTTGCCATTGGTACTGTGCAAGCAACATGCTTCCCTGCTTTTAAAGCCTTCATTGATTGCGAGCCATGTTCGGGTATAGGGGTGTTAATGTGTACGGCATCGATCCCTGGGTCCCGTAACAAGGCATCATAATCTGTGTAGCGTTTTTCTATCGAAAAAGCATCCCCGATTTCATTTAGCTTTGATTTATTTCGTTGGCAAATAGCCACGATGTTCGCGTTGGGGTGTTTTTTATAAATGGGAATGAACTCTGCGCCAAATCCTAATCCTATAACCGCGATATTAATTTTCCTGTTGCTCATGGCACTATGCATTTAATAATTTTTTTAAGAAAGCGATTCCTTCCGAAGCGAAACCATCCTGACTTTCAGCAAGGTTTTTCCAAATACAAACGGCTCCGGCAAGTTCTTTTATTTCCGGAGTAAAACTTTCAATGGAAACGGTTTGTTGATACTTGATTTTTTCCAGCCCACTTTTGAAAGACTGCCAGGGGGTTAATCCAGTACCGGGAATACCCCGGTAATTTTCAGACACCTGAACATGAATTAATTTATCGCCGACGGTGACAATAGCCTTTTCGATGTCCTGCTCTTCGATGGCCATATGGAAGCCGTCGAGTAAAACTTTGGCTGCCGGGTGATTGATATCCTCCACCAGCTCCATGACATCTGCCGCGGTATTGACCAGGTCCGATTCAAAGCGGTTCAAAGGCTCCAATGCAATCATTAGTCCGTCGTCCTGGGCCATGGTGCAGACCTTGTAGAGATTACTCACTGCGCGTTCCCATTCTACAAGGCGTTGTTCAGGTGGTACCATTCGGGCTTTTCCCACCGAAGAATACATAGGTCCGGCCAAAAATTGGGCGTTCCATGAATTGCAGAGGTTGAAACATTTCTGAATATATTCGAAACAATGCTTGTGCACGGCGGGGTCTTCATTCGTGAGGTCGCGGGTAGGACCAAAGGCGCCGCATACCACAGCTTCAAGTCCATGTTCATGCAAAGCCTGTTTCACTTTCAGGCCGTCAATCATATCGGGATATTCCACTGCAATTTCCACCACATCATATCCCATTGATTTTATTTTGGGAAAAAGGGCAATCGTGTCCGTTGTGAAAGGGGAGGTCCATAACCATGTGCTCACCCCGTACTTTACCTGTAGACTCACAATATTTTTTAATTCAACTGTTTAAAATTTCCTTCGTTTGCTATGCTGGTTCTATCACCGTCTTCCGTCGTCGTCGCAGAGTCTCGTGCCTCAAGTACTCAGGGTTTGGCAAATTGATTTGTGTCCCTAATCATGAGTACCACCACCGCAGCGTCCACGAGACGTGAGACACTGCGGGGACGGCAGTTTCAAATTTCAAACCCTTCATCGTCTCCGCAGAGTCTCCTGCCTCAGGGACTCTGCGGTTTCGGGGCACACAATGTCTGCCATGAGAACTAAAAATGAAACTTCTAAGCCGCAGCGTCCACGAGACGTGAGGCCCTTCGGGGATATACAATCAAATATCATAACGCCGATTTATTTTTGACCACTTTCATCAGGCCATTCATGATGGACCAATGACCCGGGAAAGTACACACATAAGGGTAGTCACCCGGCAGTTCGGGGGCGATAAATTGAAGTTTCACAGTCTCCTGTGGATTCACCAATCGCGTATTAAATAATACTTCGGGTATCCCTGGCACATATTGCATTTCTACCCCTTTGGGATCCGTCGCCAGTTTATCGGCAGCCTTTCCCACAGTTTCCAGCGAGCCGGGTTTTGTAATGACCAGATTATGTTGCATGAAATCGGGATTCCGGAAAATAATTTCCACCGGTTTCCCGGCTTCTACTGTAAATGTTTTCAGATCGAACTTCATGGCGTTTTCCAGCGCCTGGATATTGATGACGATTGTGCCCTCGGCGGCAGGAGAAAACTCCTGGTCTGAGGAGGCTTGCCCGGTTAATTTTGTGTTTGCGAAGTATGCACTGGCAAAAGTTTCTCCAATAGACATCTCCTTAAAAATGCCTTTTGTATCGGCGCTATATTGTTTTTCGATTTCATATTTCCATTCTCCATCCAGCGGAATTTTTTTACCGACTGTTTGAAGAAACATGTTTTCTGGTTTTCCGAAAAGGCCGCCTCTGTTTCCGGTATCGTCCATCCTGATGGAAATAATATTATTTCCCGGCTTTAAGGTTCGCAAAGGAATATCATAGTTCCGCAGCTTGCTATATTCATTTTTCGTGGCGCCGACTTTAATACCGTTGATCCATGTTTCATCCGAATCATCAATTGGTCCGAGCGAGATCGATGCGCGATTGTTTACTGCGCTTCTCGGAACATTCACGACTCGGCGAAACCATACTACGCCGTCCATATTAAGCCCGGCCTGCTCAATTGACTGGGGTAATTTCATGGGCTTCCAGGCAGCATCATCGTAGTCGGCCGCTTCCCGTTTTTTACTCAGGGATTTGTGGGTTTTGTCAAAATCAGGATTTTCTTTGAGGAAGCTGGTCAGAAACCCTTTTCTGTGCTGGTTAGCGGCTACATAGACTGCCCTGGATAGCCAGTTATCATTCTTCACCGAAACTTCCTTGCTAAGGGTATACAACATTTGCCCTATCTGATCTGAAGGCGACACATCCACGAGTGAAAGTATGGCCGTCAATCGTGTATTCGGGTCAGGGTCATTCAGTAATCCCGATTCTATAATTACCTTCTCTGTCCATTGGATCTTTGAAAGTATTTGTATCGCCGCTTTGCGCACCCCCGGAGCCGGATGCTTTAGTGCCTCTGTCACAACCTGGAAGGCTTCATTTCCTGATTGAATGACGCGCAAACCCTGAATTGCCCATAGCGCATGGGTTGCGCCAGGATTTTGTCCGCTGTCATTCAGGTCCTGATCCCTTATCAACTTGTAAAGTGACGAAACCGCCTCCATATTTTGGCTTTCAACAAGCAGGCGTTGCGCCGTCATTCGCCAAAACGCGTTGTCATTTGAAAGTGCCTTTAAAAGGTCCTTAGGTTCGTCTTTGCTTAACTGAAAGGCCTTATAGGGCTTTGCCTCCTGGCTGACGACCCGCCACACCCGTCCCCGCTGCTTGTCGCGTAAAGGATTTTCATAGGCATTGCCAAGACCGTTCACCGCAGCATAACCGCCGCGTTCCAGGCTAGGGGTAGGGTTGTGCTGAACAATGAAGTCGTACCAATCCAATACCCAGACAGCACCATCAGGACCGACTTTAGCATCAACAGGCGCAACCCATTCATCCGCGCCAGCGAAAAGATTCCAGCCGTCTTTCTCTGCAAATCCTGCCCCATCTTTTTCGATGCGCGCAATATGTACCAGGTGGCCTGTCGGCTCAGTAACAAAAGCAGTTTTATCCCAGAAATTTTTGGGATAGTCGCGGGCGGTATAGAAATTATGCCCTGCCGCGGCCGTAAAACCTCCGAATACATCCACTTGTCTAACCTTCTCCGTTATCGGGTGCATCCCATAATGACCATCGATCTTAACGCTTGCAATAGCAATGCCCTCAACGCCCCTGGCCATTTTATCCGAGATACCCATGAAAACGCTATGGGTATTATTGGCGGTTGAAGCAAACACGTCGTTGCTCTCGTTGAATCCCAATCCCCAGGTATTGTTGCTGGTACTGGTAAGAAACTCCAGACCAGATCCATCGGGTTGAAAGCGATATATTCCCTGGCGAAATTCCCGGTTGGCTCCATCAAGCATTCCTTTAAATCCGGAATAACCGACTACGCCCCATATCTGATTGTCAAACCCATATTTTAAGTTTGATGGCCCGGCGTGCGTATCAAACGTTCCCCATCCTTCAATCAACACCTCTCTTACATCCGCCTTGTCATCGCCATTGGTATCTTTCAGGAAAAGAAATTGCGGCGCCTGGGATACAATAACCCCACCGTTGGCAAAAGCCAGGCTTGTAGGAATATTTAGGTTTTCCGCGAACAGTGTGAACTTATCCGCTTTTCCGTCACCATCCGTATCCTCACATATTTTTATACGGTCATCACCCTTGCCTTTGTCATCCCGCACGGTGTTGGGATAGTCGACGGTCTCAATTACCCACAATCTTCCTTTTTCATCCCAATCCATAGCTATAGGATTAATGATGTCAGGTTCAGAGGCGAATAGTTCCAGATCAAATCCAACTGGTACTTGAATTAATTTTGCAGATTCAGCGGGTGATAAAGGTTCCTGATACTGTGGCGCGGGATTTCTTTTTTCATAATTCGGAATGTTGGGAGCCTCTTTATAAACAAGTTTCGGCAGGTCTTTTGCGAACGCTTCCCATTGCGATCTTACCTGATCGCCAACGGCCCATAATATCCCCTGTTTCATCAGCTGGTGAAATCCCGGGTTGTTCCAGGTACGCTCATCGTGTCCATAAGCCGTATAAAATACGCGGCCCTTTCCATGATCTTTTACCCACGTCCACGGTTCGTGATGATCTCCTTCAACCCGTTCCATTAACACACTTCTGTCATCGGTTAACTGGTGGTGAATATAGGTTTCATCCCAGGTAGAAAATGTATCGAGAGATTGCGTTACAGGATGTTCTTTATTAACGATAGAAGTCACGAAAGTACCGGTATCATGTTTTTGAAATTGTCCCCCCACCAGCTTGATATATTCCGTCGAATTCTGAAAACAAAAGCTCGCGCAATGAACAGGAATAAATCCCTTCCCCTGCTTTACAAAATCCAGTAAGGCATCCTGCTGGTCGGGCTTTATGCTGTCAATGTTCGCATATATTACCAGGCCGTCGTACTTCGCTAAAGTTTCATTGTTGAGGTCATCCGGATTAATGGTGTACGTAAAATTAAAGCCTTCCTTAGCAAGCACTGAAGACAGCAAAGGCATATAGGCTTCGGAGTTGTGATGCTCACTGGCATGCCCTAGAAATAAAAGTTCTATTCTGCGAGGGCCGCTCGTCCTTTTTCCCCGGGTAGTATTCTCACAGGAAACAAAAAAGCTTAACAGGAAAAGGATGAACAGTGCGGGTAAAAATCTCATTTGATTCAGGATTAAGAATGACCATTCAAATTGAATCAAAAATTTCGCAATCGATTACTGTATTTTATCATTTTATGACTGTATTTTGTCATAGATTTGAGAATCTTACCAATTTGGCGGACAAATTAGTGTCAATGAAAGCCTTACAGAAAACCACAATATCTATTAACCACGCATTTGAATACAAATTGCTCAGAGACGCCCATTTCGATGCTAACTGGCATTTCCATTCAGAGTACCAATTGTTCATCGTGCTGAAAGGTACCGGAACGCGCTTCATTGGCGATAATGTTCAACCCTTCAAACCAGGTGACGTGGTTTTTACCGGACCTAATCTACCGCATTTGTGGCGTAGCGACATGGAGTATTTTGAGGGTGACAAACAACTTACCACCGAGGGCATAGTGGTCTATTTTCCGGAAGATTTTTTGGGAAATCCGTTCCTGGATAAGAATGAAATGTATCTGATAAAACAACTCTTTTCCAAAGCGCGGCGGGGAATGGAATTAAAAGGGAAGACTGCTGAGAGGGTGAAAAAAATGATGATCGGATTATCAAAGACGAAAGATTTTGAGAGTATTCTTCATCTTTTAAACATCCTGAATGTATTGGCCAATACTACTGAGTATAACTTGCTGGCAAATGCGGGTTACTCCAATTCTTTAAAGGAATCCGATACCTTCCGCATGAATAAAGTACACGCTTACGTAATGAAACATTTCAAAGACAAAATCACACTGGAGGAAGTGGCCGCGCTGGCTAACATGACCCCATCATCCTTTAGCCGGTATTTTAAAACACATGCGAACAAGACATTTTCAGAATTTGTCACGGAGATCCGCATAGGCCATTCCTGCAAATTACTCATCGAAAAGAAAATGAATGTTACCCAGGCCTGTTATGAAAGCGGATTCAATACCATTTCGAATTTCAACAGGCAGTTTAAAGCCATTACACAGTACAGCCCTTTGGCGTACAAAAATAAATACAGGGCAACGGGGATTGGGGATTGGAAGGGTATAAGGGTATAAGGGTATATGGGTATATGGGTATATGGGTATATGGAAATATGTTACTATTTGTATTGCTTATTGCTTAAAGCTTAAAGCTTTTTCCGCGAAGCCATTCTTGCGGATAAGATTCACGGTGTCTCCGTAGCAGTCTATTCCTTTATTAAATTCGATAATGGTGTAACCCATACAGCTTTTCTTAACAGTTTCCATTTTTAGCAAATGGGGAATCTGCCTGAAATCAGCAGCGACCACGATCATGGCAAGGCTGACAAACGCGACTACCACCAGAATTACTTTTTTCATTCCTCAAAGTTAAGTTGAACATATTGCGATGATCTGAGAGATCCTTACCGCAATTCATTAGGGAAGTTGATGCTTTCAGGTCCTGAACCTGGTATCAACGAGACAATTACATTCAATAGATATGCAAAGATAGCGCCACCGTGAAAAATGGCCATTAAAACACCTCTAAACAAAATACGATTGAAGAAAATAACGATTGCGGAGATTGTTGCAGTGTTGAATAAAAGCGAAAGATTACACTTGAAAAGCTGTTTCAAACGATTGCGGTCGAAATGATGTTGATGAGAAGATATCTCAAAAGAAGTCAGTCAAATTTGCGCTTCCCCTCAGTGGACCATTTCGGGACTTCCTTTCCGATTTAAACCCGGATCAGGCTATTTGGTACTAGTTTTTTAAGGAAGAAAAACTATGTCGCCCGATGATAATTGTACTCAGATTGAATACCAGCATACATTTCCTCGGGGATAATCCAACTATCGCTTATTTTAAATTGATTGCAATGACTGCAAAATTTTTACGTATCTCCTCACACAACTTTACTTTTCCGCTATCAATTGTTTTCGCTGGAATATTGCTGGCCTCATGTAAAGACGAAAAAAACCCACTGTTTCCGACAAACGAAGTAAGCACGCTGGCAGGGAGTGAAATTCCGGGACTGGTAGACGGTATTGGTTCATTGGCCAAATTTAACTTCCCTTCGGGAATAATACTGGATGAGGCGGGTAACCTATACGTGGCGGACCACTCCAACCACACGATCCGCAAAATTACGCCCCTTGGTTTCGTCAGTACTTTTGCGGGTACGGGTGTAGCAGGATACGCGGATGGTCATCGTTCGATTGCTATGTTTGATAGCCCATATGGTTTGGCAATGGATCAGGATGGCAACCTTTATGTAGGGGATGTTGCCAACCACAAGATCCGCAAAATATCACCCGATGGAAACGTTACAACCCTGGCTGGTGGTCAAAAAGGATTTTCGGATCGTACGGGAACTCAGGCCAGGTTTAATCACCCATATGGTGTGGCCGTTGATAAACAAAACAATGTTTATGTGGCGGATTCTTACAACAACAGAATCCGGAAAATTACCCCCGGTGGACAAGTGACTACCGTCGCGGGAAATGGGAATGACGGGTTTATCGATGGCCCTCAGTTACAAGCCGAATTCTATGTACCTATCGGGATTGTAGCAGATACCCATGGAAATTTATATGTAGGTGACGAGGGTAATAGCAGCATCCGAAAAATAAATCTAGCGGGTGAAGTAAGTACATTGGCGGGCAATGGAAAATTCAGCTATTCTGATGGTGTTGGAAAGAATGCTGCTTTTAACGCTCCCGGTGCCATTGCCATTGATACAGAGGGAAATTTGTTTGTAGCCGACTACTTAAATAACTGCATCCGTAAAGTAACGGCCACAGGGAATGTTAGTAAAGTAGCCGGCAACCTGAAGAAGGGTTTTGCCGATGGTAAAGCATCCGACGCTCAGTTCTACTATCCATTTGGGATTGCCGTAACCACTGACGGTATAATTTACGTAGGCGATCAATTCAACCACCGAATAAGGAAAATTAAATAACCGGGGTAGGGTTAGAGGCTATTTTTTTATTGTTTTTCCGAACAAATTTGCGTAACTTATAAGTACGCGTTCCTGATTTTTTATTAGCGCCAGATGAATTTTCATACCCTCAGGAACACCCGCTTTTTGTACAGGAAGTATAAAAAAACCCATTTGACCAGCACAAAACAGATGGCCATCACAACCACGTTATAGGGATCTCCCACAAGTTGGCCGAGCCATTGGAAAAGTGCTTTATTCGTGTAACTCCAATTGATGAATTTCCCAGACATGTATATTAAAATGGAGTTCATTCCGATTACGCTAAAGAAAAAAGCCCACCTTTTGTATCCTTGAACATCAATAATATAATAAAACAAGGCCAGCAGAATCAGACTCAATCCTCCTGTATGCAGTACAAAAGAACTGGTCCACAGATTTTTATTGATGGGGAAAACCAAATTCCAGACCTGCGCCAGCAAAAGCGCTATGACCCCGCCAATCAACAGATATAACGCCTTCCGATTCATGGTAACAGTTGGGTTCTTTAATAGTTGCCCGGCAAAAATTCCAAGCAGGCCGGTGCTGATAGCGGGGATTGTAGAAACCAACCCTTCGGGATCATGAATGATTAAATACAGTTTTCCGGGAATGATCATGCGGTCAATGTAGGAGGCAAAATTTCCTTCCATTGTCAGATCACCCATGGAGAAACCCGGTGCTGAATTGAACAACAACATTAACCAATAGCCTATCAACAATGAACAGAACCAGATGATTTGTGCGCGGAAGCCGGAATACAGATAAATGATATTAGCAAACATATAGGCAAGCCCAATTCTTCCCAGTACACTAGGTAAACGCATTTCCGCCAGGGATTTTAATTCAAGGCCATTATTCAGAATAATACCGAAAATCACCAGAACTAAACCTCTACGCACAACACGCAATAATAATTCACCCCGGGTTTTTCCTTTTTCCAGTTCATTCCCTACGGAGTACGGAGTAGCTACTCCGGCCAAAAATAAGAAGAGCGGAAATATCAGATCGTAGACGCGGAAGCCGTGCCACGCGGGATGGGTAAACTGAAATGATATGGCCTCTATGGAAGGGGAACCGCTGGCCTCTGCAAGCTGATGAAATATTCCTTCAGC
>JAYSOP010000277.1:0-2430 GCA_043722905.1 Chryseolinea sp. | reverse complement strand
GATTGCGTCTTTTGCCAAAGTAACGCTGTGGCTGAGGGAAGGCTATGGTCGCAGCAATGGCATTTCTTTTTATCTGCACTTCGTCATCAGGGGATTGCTTCGCCCTCCGCATAGGCTTCGCTTGCAGAGACGGTCGCATGTATTGTGTATCATTTCAATTTGGCAAGTTCACCCGCATACTTCTGAATCTTGCGGATGCCTTCCGCTATCTGCTCCATTTGTTCCTTTGTTCCTAATAAAAGATTTTGCGTGAACCAGATACCCTGCTCTTCACTGAGGATATCATTTTGCGGACAATGGTTGCGTTCAAGCCATTGCTTCATGGTCTTCTCTCCATAGATACGGAGATAATGTTTGTTGTTGGCGAGTTCAGTTACATAAAGGTCTTTGTTCATTTTTCCGTAACCTCCGGAACAAGGTGCCCCTTCTGCCTGAAGTGCCTGCATAAACTTTGAACGGGTAAGTCCCGCAAATTGCGTGCGATCATAGCGAAACATATATAGGTGATATGCGCTACGGGTAGTCCCTTCATAAAGCTTCGCGGGTTTAATCCCAGGGATGTCCTTCAACATTTTTGTGAGATAGTCGGCATTTTTTGTCCGGAGTTCGGATTGCTCCGCCAGACGCGTCATCTGAGCCAATAAAATAGCGCCCTGAAACTCCGTAAGTCGCAAGTTGGTGGCCCTTGTACCAGCCCCCGGGTTGTAACTCGTTTCCGTTCTTCCTCTCATGCCCTGGTTTTGAAAGTTCGTGCAGTATTTTGCGAACTGCTCATCATTCGTGGAAATTGCCCCACCCTCCCCCGCATTCAGATTCTTGCTGGCCTGAAAGCTGAATCCTCCAGCCAATCCGAACGTACCCACTTTCCGACCGCGCCACTCGGCCAGGTGTGCCTGGCATGCATCTTCTAAAACGGGGACTTGATACTTCGCCGACACCGCAAGAATTTTATCCAGGTCGGCTGGTGAGCCTCCCATGTGAACGGGCATCAGCACCTTGGTTTGTGGTGTGATCGCCGATTCAATTTTTCCCGCATCAATCTGGAATGTCTCAATGTCGGTGTCAACAAAAACAGGCAAAGCGTAATTCAAGACCACTACATTATAGGTGGCGACGAAAGTGTAGACAGGTATGATTACTTCGTCCCCCGGGCCAACATCCAGGGCACCCAACATGGTGTACAGGCTGCTGGTACCACTCGAAACCGCTAAACAATGCCTGACGTCCAGCACCTTCGCATACTCGCTTTCAAATTGGGCTACCACCTTTCCACCATTACGACCCCAGGCTTTGCTTTTCAGTACGCCCATCAGTTGCTTTTCATCGGTTTGCTCAATCATGGGCCAAGATGGAAAAACATCGGGTAGCGCTTTGGGTCCTCCCAGAATAGCCGGCTTGGGATTTGCGTTTCCCGCCTTCACAATCTGAGGTATTCCCATAGCGAGGGTAACCCCTCCTAAGGATAGGGCATGGATAAATCGCCTCCGGTCAAATTGGTTGTTCATAGCCCAGTTGTTTATTACCTGACCTAAGTTACTATCTTTAAAATGATTTATCCTGAATGACAAACACATTTTCGGAAAATCGGATGATTAACAATTCCCTGAAGACAAGTTAACCCGTTCTTTAATCTGGAAACATCTCATGCACTCAATCAGTAACTACATCCGCCCTCTGGCCACCCTCACTATTCTACTGATCTTTGGATGCCAATCCGAAAAAAATTACGCTGATATCATTTTATTGAGTGGAAAGATTATCACCATGGATAAAACCCTTTCGATTGCCAAAGCGATAGCGATAAGAGATGGGAAATTGATGGCTGTCGGAGATGACAATGATATCCTAAGACTAAGGGGTGATTCCACTAAAATCATAAAACTTCAGGGTCATGCCGTTATACCGGGACTGATAGAGAATCATGCCCATCCGGTTTCTGCCTCTGTGAGCGAATTATCTGAAAAAATACCGGATGTCCATACGATCAGGGACTTGCTACATTGGATCCAAACCGAAGCCGCTAAAAAGGAGGACAATGAATGGATCATCCATCAGAAATTTTTTGTAACCAGACTCGGCGATATGCGGCAGTTAACCAGACAAGAGTTGGATTCGGTAGCTCCGCATAACCCCGTTTTCCTCAACGGAAGCTATGGAGGCTTCATTAATTCAAAAGCGTTTGAGTTGTCGCGGATAACCGACACGCAACATCCGGGCATTCTCAGAGATAAAAAGACGGGCGATGCCAACGGCATGATACGCCAGTCAGCCTTCCATTTATTATCGATCCCTCCTGAAAAAAAACGTTCGGACGAGGAAAGATTAACGGCGCTGCGGCAGTTGCTTCATCTGTATAATAAAGTGGGGATTACTTCTGTTTGCTCTGGAAGCGGTGGGCAGGATGAGCTCAACATGTTTACGGAATTAATG
>JAYSOP010000276.1:0-2726 GCA_043722905.1 Chryseolinea sp. | reverse complement strand
CGTAAATGAAATCACAGATATGAATAGAATGTTGCAATGGGGAGTTGATGGATTCATCACTGACTATCCCGATCGGGCGGCTTCCCTTGGGCTGGGGATACAAAGACCAAAAATTCCGATAGCCCCCTAAATCTTTCTTTTTATTCCCTTGTTTGTTATCCTTGCATCAAATTTGATTTGAATGAGCAAACAATATGACGTATATGGTATAGGAAACGCCCTCGTTGATATCGTAACGGAAGTTGATCTGGATTTCTTTGTAAGAAATGAGATTGAAAAAGGGGTGATGACTTTAGTAGATGAGAAACGTCAGCACCATCTGATGAAAGCCATAGACATGAAAAAAAGTAAAATGTCGTCCGGGGGATCTGCAGCCAATACTATGATCGGAGTGAGTCAGTTCGGTGGTAAAAGTTTTTATTCTTGCCTGGTCGCAAAAGATGACCTGGGGAAATTTTTCCTCCAGGATCTGAAGCGCAATGGCGTGCAAACCAATTTGAAACTGAAAAACTGCCCGGAGGGCATAACGGGAAAAGTTCTGGTAATGACAACCTCAGATGCCGAAAGAACTATGAACACTTTCTTAGGGATAAGTTCCCACCTTTCGCCGGGACACCTGGATGCCAACGCCATTAAGAATTCCACTTTTATTTATCTGGAGGGATATCTGGTGACGAGTCCAAAAGGGCTTGAGGCAATGAAAGAAGCCAAAAAGATCGCCGAACAAAACAATATTAAGACCACGCTGACATTTTCAGATCCCAGTATGGTTAAATACTTTAGACCGCAGATAGAGGAAATCATTGGGGCTAGCGTCGATTTACTTTTTTGTAATGAAGAAGAGGCAATGATTTACACGGCCACCAACAGTCTTTCAGGCGCCCGGGAGAAGCTGAAGCATGTAGCAAAACATTTTGTCATCACACAGGGTCCTAACGGGGCGATGATATATGATGGAGATACGTTCATTAATATAGAATCCTATAACGTAAAGGCCGTTGATACCAACGGGGCGGGCGATATGTTTGCCGGCGCTTTTCTATTTGGCATTACCCATGGTCATAGTTACGCAGAAGCCGGTAAATTGGCCTCGTTGGCATCATCCAGAGTGGTATCTCAATTCGGGCCACGCCTTGAACACGCACAGGTTGAAAAAGTTTTGATTGACTTAATAGCCTCATGATCAATTTGTTAACTTGTATTTTTAAGGTCAGTTGTCGTGTTTTGGCGGCAAGGGTTGTAATTTTCCTAAATCCTAATGATCTTTGCAGCCCTCATTTTTGAGGTAAATCTTTAATACTATGAAACGTACCTTTCAACCTTCTAAAAGAAAGAGAAAAAATAAGCACGGTTTCCGCGATAGAATGGCGTCGGCTAACGGCCGCAGAGTGTTGGCTTCACGCAGAAGAAAAGGAAGAAAAAAACTCACTGTTTCCGACGAAAAGACTTTAAAACACAAATAAGTACTGCTATCCAAGGTTGACCCGGGTAAATATTTGTAAAGATTTTCTTGGTATTCTTTAAATCAGGTAACTTGATTTTTGTTCACCTGAAACATTAAAATCTTGGTCAGCTTCACGCTTAGAAAAGAAGAACGACTCCACAAGGAAAAGCTTATTCAGGAACTCTTTGAAAGGGGTTCCTCTTTTTATTTGTTCCCATTCAAGGTATTATTCAGGCATAATCCCGACCCAAAATTCCCTGTTCACCAGGTTTTAATTTCCGTGTCCAAAAAAAATTTTAAAAAGGCAGTTGACCGCAATCGGATCAAAAGGAGGGTGCGGGAATCTTTCAGATTGAATAAAAACTTACTTCCGACCCAACCTAAATTATTGATTGCCTATATTTATACTGCAAAAGAAATCCTAACCTTTGCACAAATTCAAGAACGTTTAATAAAAACACTTAATCGTTTTGATCATGTGGAGAAGATATAAATGGCCAGTAACTCTGGCTTTTTTGACTGTTTTAACCTTTGCTTTTCGCGAGCCTGCAGAGAAATATTTCGAGGTGGCCAAAAGCCTTGATATTTTCGCAACCCTTTTCAAAGAGGTTAATGCCTATTATGTAGACGAAGTCGAGCCGGAAAAGCTTGTTCGCAAGGGTATTGATGCGATGTTGGAATCGCTGGATCCATATACCGATTATATTTCCGAGGATGAGATGGAATCATTTCGCATTACTACCACAGGTCAGTATGGTGGCGTTGGGGCGATGATCGGTGTAATCAATAAGAAGATCGTTGTCACACATCCCTATGAAAATTTCCCCGCGCACAGAAGCGGTATAAAAGTAGGCGATCAGATTATTGCCATTGATGGAAAAAATGTTCAGGGTAAGCTTACTTCAGAAGTCAGCGCCCTGTTAAAAGGCCAGCCAAATACCAACCTGGAAGTAAAGGTCCGCAGGTATGGAAAGAAAGATGACATCGTCATCAAGATGAAACGCGAAAAAATTAATGTTAATAACGTAGCGTATTATGGGATGATCGATCCTGATATTGCCTATATCAGATTAGACGATTTTACCCCTGGAGCCTCTTACGAAGTGGCAGAAGCACTGGTGGAATTGAAAGGTAAGGGGGCTACCAAACTAATTCTGGATCTGCGCGAAAATCCCGGAGGCTTGTTGCATGAAGCGATTAATATTGTCAGCCTCTTTATTCCAAAAGGAATGGAAGTCGTGTCAACTAAGGGGAAAGTAAATGAATGGAACAAAGTATATAA
>JAYSOP010000275.1:0-3364 GCA_043722905.1 Chryseolinea sp. | reverse complement strand
AACAAACCGTACTTCAAAGGACGCTGGCTCATACGCACAAAACGTTGGCATCGGGCTGATATGAATTTTTTTTATGTGAATATTCGTGAGAATGTGGCGTTGAGGATTGGGAAGTTTCTACAATCTTCTAAATCCTCCACCGCAACGGGCAATAAATGAGGTTAGTCCCCATTCTGGATTATTGGGTCGATCACCTACCTCCATTCGTCCCTTTCTTAATCGTGCGAACCAGCTGATCGTTTTTGTAGAACTCGATCTTCAGCGTATCATTCTTTTGATCAACGTAAATCCAAGTACTGTCTTTCTTATAAGCCTTTTCTCCTTCCGTAATTAATGCTGTGGTGTCAGCTTTGAAGTACTGTTGAACAAATGCCGCACCCTCATATCGCTCCCAGGTTTCCGATTTGTACACGAATTGGCTTTTATACTCCAACGAAGAGCTAAAAAGGGGCCACTTTCCTCGGTCAGATATTTCCCAAAGGCTACACAAAGGATCGGAATCGGTGTGCAAAAAAGGAAGGCTACTATGCGCAGGCCGGTGGCGTCGGGCCCCGATTTGTTTCGAAGGCTCATAACCAACCCAACGGCTATTGCCAGGAATATGATCCAGATGCCGGGAAAAATAAAGAGCACATAGATCATGCCGGCCCCCGAGGTATTGGGTTGCCGGATCACCCAGAAATAGGATATTAGAGTAATGGCATTTGCCGCCAGTCCCAGGAGAAAAAGAATCCGACTGAGTTTCATGTTCATACAAATTTGTTAACCATTTTGTACGTTTCAACCTTTGTACTCAATCCAAAAGCGAACACTTATCCCCGTATTCGAACATCCCCTCACCCATTACATCCGGATTTCCCATAAAAAACCCCATCTCCTTTTGGTACATCCTTTGTCAATAGTATGAAAACCTTGACTTATGTTGAAGTATTACCTGGTTCTCTTTATCCGCAATCTGCAACGGCAAAAGCTTTTTTCAATTATCAATCTATTGGGACTCACGGTAAGCATCGCCAGTACGTTGCTAATCTACCTCTACGTACGCCATGAGTTTAGCTATGACCACTTTCATACGAATGCCGACCGCATCTATCGCGTCAACCAGACTTACATCTGGGGAGATGGTGATGATCACCAAATCGCTTCAACAGGTCCTGGTGTAGCCATCGCCATGAAAGAAGGAGTGCCAGAAGTAGAAATGCTTACCAGCATTCATACGCCCGGTAATTTTGTCGTCTCTCATACAAATTCAGCCAAAGAAATTGTCGCATTTGAAGAGGAGAAAGTTCTCGCAGCCGATACTAATTTTTTCAGGATGTTCAATTTCCCCTTCCTAGCAGGTATTTCGGAAACTGCACTAGCGCATGCAAATACACTTGTCATGACAGCATCAACCGCAAAAAAGTATTTCAGAAATGAAGACCCGATTGGAAAGCTTGTCCGGTTGGGCAAGGGCGAGGCGCAGCAAACATATGAAGTGACCGGCATCGTAAAGGATACGCCAGAAAATTCATACATCAAATTTGACATGCTTTTGTCGATGGCCAGTTTTCCTCAGGTGGAAAAGCGTCACTGGAGCTGGGTGTGGACCCAATTGGAGACCTATGTTTTGCTGGCTCCGGGAACCGACATCGAAAACACCCGTGCAAAAGTTGCCCAACTACCACGAACGTATGCGGAAGAAACCTTGAGACGGGTAATGAACACCACCTACGATGAATATATTAAGTCAGGAAAAAAATGGGAGTTGTTTCTTCAGCCTATAACGAGCATTCATCTGCCGCCTGAAGTTGTTTATAACCGGCTCAATGATTCAGGTAATATCAAAATTATTTATTCTCTCGTTGGAGCGGCTATCTTCATTATTTTATTGTCCTGTGTCAATTTTATGAATCTTTCTACTGCGCAGTTCACGCGAAGAATCAAAGAAGCGAGCATACGTAAAATCATGGGCCTCAGCCGCGTAGAATTGAGTTTCAATTATTTTCTGGAAGCATTTGCATTTTGCCTGATCGCCACGGTCACTGCATTGGCCATGACACAGCTTTTATTGCCAGGGTTCAATTTTATGGCGGGTAAAACGCTTGAAATTAATTTGATAAATGATCCAGCCTTGATGGCTGCTTTGTTGGCGCTTGTCTTGTTGATGAGTCTATTGTCTGGAAGTTATCCCGCACTGTTCCTTGGGTCTTTCCGCCCAGTGGAGGCTATGAAAGGCAAATTAAAGACCGGTCATGAAGGAAGAATGTTTCGTAATGGGCTCGTCGTCTTTCAGTTCAGTGTCTCCATCATCCTGATCATTTGCACGGCGGTTGTGTCTGAACAGCTAACCTTTGTTTCAGAAAAGGATCTGGGTTTTGATAAGGATAATCTTTTGGTGGTAGAAAATGTGGAAGCTATCAAAAAAGGAGAAACTTTTGTAGATGCAGCCTTGAATATTCCAGGCGTCTTGAATAGTACCTTTTGCACTTCGGTGCCGCCCAATGTATTCGGTGGAGAAGGATTTACGGCGGACGGTATGGAGGGCAAAACGCTTCCGCTTAATTTTACCACCGGCGATGAACGTTTTATTCCAACTCTTGGTATTACGCTGAAATTCGGACGAAATTTTTCAATCAATATTCCTGCCGACGCAGACCGTGTAATTCTGAATGAAACAGCCCTGAAAAAAATCGGTTGGCATGCGGATGAATCTGTAATCGGGAAGAAAATCAAGGCCCCCGGGCTAAATGATATAGAATTTGAAGTGATTGGTGTTGTTGATGATTTTCACTTCTGGTCGTTGCAAACGCCTATTGAGCCCATGGCAATCTTCCACATCAGGAGTAAAATCATAGGGGCCGGAGACGACAGATTCGCGGTTCTTCGGGTCGCGGGACAGAGCACTCAAGCCTGGGAAAAAACGCTGACTGGCGTCCATACACTTTGGAAAAAACATGCCGGGGACTTGTCATTTCAATATGCATTTGTAAATGAGTCTTTTGCAAACACATTCAAGACCCAGCAGCAATTTGGAAAAGCCCTGACGGTGATGGCTGTACTGGCTATTCTTATTGCCACTCTTGGATTATTGGGTATGATCATTTACATGTTGGAACAACGCACAAAAGAAATTGGTATCCGCAAAGTGGCGGGTGCATCGGTTTGGAACATTTTAACCCTTGTTTCAAAGGGGTACACCAAACTCATAGGGGTCGCTTTCTTGATCGGCGCTCCCATCTCGTACTGGATGATGCAGCAATGGCTCCAGGATTTTGCCTATCGGGTACCGATTTCGCTCAGGGTATTTGCTGGTGTGGGGATCGGGACGCTGATAACCGCTGCGATAATCACAAGCTACCATTCAGTAAAGGCCGCCCTCACT
>JAYSOP010000274.1:0-2755 GCA_043722905.1 Chryseolinea sp. | reverse complement strand
CCTTTGTTTCTGTTTATCATGCCGCGCCGGATGCGCCAGAATTTGATATCGTTGTAGACGACAGAACTATAAATACCAATCCGTTTGATTACGCTTCGTATTCCGGTTACCTGAATTTTGTAACCGGAAGCCGGAATATAAAATTTACTGCGGTCAATGCAAGCAATGCTTTGTTGGATACAACTTTCAGCTTCTTTGAAGGGAAAGCGTATTCTTTGTTTGCGGTAGATAGGCTATCTAAGCTGGAGGCTTTGTTGGTCGTTGATAGTGCCGCTGTTCCGTCAGCCGGCAAAGCCATGGTTCGTTTTGTACACTTATCACCAGACGCGCCTGCGTTGGACATTTCCCTTTCCGGAAATGACACGCCTTTATTCTCCAATAAAGTTTTTAAACAGGCTACCAGTTTTCAGGAAATCGACGCGCGTAATTACTCTATTGCGCTAAAAAACACGGGCGGTTCCGACGCGTTTCTGTCTGCCGACGATATTAATATTGTAGCTGGGAGATACTATACCATTATCACAAGGGGTTTTGCAACTCCCCCTGCAGGCAATTCAAACGTGTTGAGCATTCAGGTAATTGATTGATAATATGGCCTGTAATAGAATCGTTTGTTCATGGAAGTGAATGAACGATTTTTTTTTGCATGGCTGGTTTCATGCACATTGATGAGATCGATCATTGCCCTTATTTCCCGCTGTCTTTTTTTTTCCTGTACTCTTTTTTTTCTTTACCTGTTGTCCGCGCTCCTGTCACTTTGGGGATCGATTATTTGCGGAAGTTTCGGTGTTTTCCGGTTTAAAAGGCTCATCGATTTTTCTGTCATTATCTTTCACGGGCCTGCATTTAATTTCAGGATTAGAAAAATTCATGCCCTTGAATATTGAGAATTATGTTTGATGCTCACAATATTGATTGAGCTAACATTCTGTTAAGCACCTTATATATTATTGAACCGACCATTACCGATCGGCCATGTACGGTATAATAATTTATAGTCCCCAATCAACAAGGCCAATGAGCATTGGTAAAGATTACTTATTTCATTCCATTAATTACTAAATTAAAAATTATGGTAACAGCAACGAAATTAAAAAATAAGATTGACACGATCAATCCGGAACACAAGGAGGGAAAAGTAGCCCGCACGATTGAGGAACAAACCGCGAAGCTTCCTTCTGATGTTTTTTTATGGGCCGCAGTCGCTGCGATGGCTGGTTCATTGACACTCAAACTTTTGAGAAAGGATCATACTGCATTGTTTATCGGCCAATGGCCGGCACCTTTTTTATTATTTGGTGTATACAATAAACTTGTAAAATTGGAAGGCCACGATAAGACAGACAAGTCCTAGTCCTGAGAGGCGTCAATGTTTGGATAATCGTAAACCCGTCGGAACGCGTACCGGAATGGTGCCAGCCGTTCTGACGGGTATGCGAATGATTACAATGCGCCAAATTGTTTCAAATATTTTTCGGAATTCGCCTTCACATTTTCCGGCGGATTCAAGCTAAGCGCTTTTTTAAAATACCTGATCGCATTATTTTTATCCCCCTTTAATGCGTAAGCTTCTCCAAGACTGTCCCAGGCATTTGCACTTTTTGGATGGCGAGTGGTATTCATTGTCAGGATCTCAATGGCCCTGTCGTTTTCGCCAGTCCCCAATAATTGATAACCGTAATTATTCAATTCAATTTCTGTCGCCACAGTCATTGCCTCGTTCATTATTTTCTCAGACTCACTTTTTTTACCTCCTTTTTCCAACAGCCCGGATTTTATTTGAAGCGTTCTAAAGCTCTTATTTTGTGCGATTGCTGCATCTATCCACTGAAGTGCTTTTTCATTATTCACATTATTCTGAAGTGCGTAATTTGCCGCGCTTGTTGGACCCTGATCCGTAAATCCTACAGGGCCTTTGAGTTGTTGTTCTGCATTTGCCATCACAATCTCATCTACGGCAAATTCTATCTTTACAGGAAATTGTTTTTTTTCCCAGTTTAATACAAGTTCGGCGGACGTCTTATCCACCTTTATAAAATCGTAGGTTAGCAATTCCGTATTTGCGATTTCCCGTAATTGAATTTTGGTTCGAAGCTGATCCTTTGCCGGATCATACCAGAAGCTTCCCCACGATTGATGATCTTTTGAAAGGATCAATTCCCCCGTGTTGTCTTTGTTGATCACAAAAAACAATCCATAGTCGCCGGCGGGTACCATCTGTTGCTCAACTTTCGCGGCATGAGAAAAAGAAATGACTGAATTTTCATTGGCTCCGGCACGCCAGGGTGCTTCATTTCGCGCACCGAAAGGTTGTACATTCCAACCAAATGGCACAAGTGCACCCCATATCTCTCTTCCATTAACTTTAGGACGACTATATGATACAGACACTGTTGAAATACCTATAGTTTGGGATACGCTGGCAGCCGGACTAGCTGGCCTGGGAACGGTGATGGGTTGCGACATGATCAGCGCAGCCGGAATGAGCAGGTTTATCGTCAGGATCCACCTCAAAAGCATGTGATGTTTTCATAAAGATTGGTTTTTTATGAATATACTTTTTTAATCTTCTTGCTCAAATCCAGCAAAGCCGGAATTGCGTCAGATCGCCTCCTGTGAAGAAATTTCGAAGTTTTTTTGCGCGTTTTTTTTATCAACTTTCAAACTGCCTCTTCCGCAGAACCAGCTATATACCTTAAGCCGGGGGAGCAGATAGGTTGCAAGGTGCACGCTGCTTTAAGTTTCAAAATAGGAG
>JAYSOP010000273.1:0-2491 GCA_043722905.1 Chryseolinea sp. | reverse complement strand
TCTCCTGTATGAATGCCCATGGGATCAAAATTTTCGATGGAGCAGATGATGATTACGTTTCCGATTCCATCGCGCAACAATTCCAACTCGTATTCTTTCCATCCTTTGATGCTTTTCTCAACCAATACCTCGTGAATAGGTGAGGCATGGAGGCCACGGTTAAGGGCTTCGTCAAATTCATCAGCCTTTTCTACGAAGCCGCCACCTGTGCCACCTAATGTATAAGAAGGTCTGATAACCAATGGGAATCCAATTTCTTGCGCAATTTCTTTTCCTTGCAGAAAGGAAGTTGCGGTAGATCCCTTGCAAACGCCAATGTTCAGTTCCAGCATTTTCAGCCGGAATTTTTCACGGTCTTCCGTAGTCTCAATCGCCTTGATATCTACTCCAATTATTTTAACTCCATAATGTTCCCAAATGCCCGCTTTCTCGCAATCAATACAAAGGTTCAAAGCCGTTTGTCCGCCCATGGTAGGTAGCACGGCATCCACATGATGCTTTTCTAATATTTCGCGGATGTATTTCTTTTCCAGGGGTTTAAGGTAGACGTGGTCGGCAGTCACCTTATCGGTCATGATGGTGGCCGGGTTGGAGTTGATCAGGATCACTTCAATTCCTTCTTCGCGCAACGACCTGGAGGCTTGCGAGCCTGCATAATCAAATTCGCAGGCCTGGCCGATAATAATGGGACCACTTCCGATAATGAGTACTGAACGAATGCTGCGATCTCTTGGCATAGTAGGAATGGTATAGATAAATCTGGCAAAAATAATCAGTATTTCAGGATTAACAGGGCAAGTGGATATTTTTATTCTGGAGAATTTTTGATTGGAGAGATTTTCTCAAAAAAATTCTCTCTATTGGATTCATTGGTCTGGTCATGGATCCATCAGGATTTTTTTGGATATCAGCATGGGCGTCCACGAAGCATGGAATTGAAATGCTGAAGGAGAAAGTGGATTCGTTACAAAAACACTAAAAGGCAAGACTTACGATAGATAACAGATCGCTTGGTAGGTTATGAATAAAATCACCTTTTAATTATAATCTTACTGGTAAAGACACCCGCCTTAGAATTCACTCTAACCAAATACATTCCATTCACTACATCACCCAAATGAATTTTCTGTTCTTTTCCGTTGGATTGGAATGTTGTTTTGATAATTGACTGCCCTTGTAAATTCATAACGGATATAGCTGCTCCGTCAAACTCAATCGGCAATGCCATCGTCAAGTAATTTGATGTCACAGGGTTTGGATAAATCTGAATTGAACTTTCGTGATTAGTCTCGAGGCCAGTAATAGGTCCCTGAATGCTTAGGTTGTCAATTGCCCAACCCCAGCCATTGGTTGTTGCATTTGATTGCAGTCTAAAGCGCAAAAGGATAGCGTCACCCGCCTTGAATATTCCATTCTTGGTGATATCAAATTGACGGTTTCTAAAAAGAGCCGGGCTTCCATCCGCTTTAGAAACAAAAGCAACCGCCCAATCTACCTCCGCATTTGCGGTATAGGAATCCAGCAGAGAATGCCAGGTTACGCCATTATCTTTTGATCCTTCCACCACTGCAAAATCATTCATAGCAGTTGGTGAAAACTCCGCCAAAACAATTTCATCAAATGATATGTAGTGATTAGTAGCGTCTATCACCATGGGGTTTTTTAGCATGAATTGAAAACTGGAAGAGTTATTCAGGCCAAACCCATTGAGATAGGGGTGAGCTGAATGAATGGCTCCATCCGAAAAACCTGTGGGTTTTGCAATCGAGAAATAATTTCCTGCAAAATCTGTGTTCGCTGAATTGAAATCGGAAACATAGGTGGTGAGTATACTTCCAAAACTCAGTAATGGAACACGGAAAAAACCCGTCCCTGGAAGGATGGTTGTATTATTAGATGTATCGGTTGCTCTTATTCGATATTGAATTTCATCACCTGCTGTTAATCCACTTCCAATAAGGGAAAGATCCAGCGAATATTGATCTATACCGGGTGTTACAACCTGAGGCAAACTTGTTAGAGTTCCGTTGTTGATACTGTATTCGATAAAGAGATCTTTCAATCCGCCCACGTCTGTCACTTTGGTTGTCACGTTAAAATTTGCAGCACTACTGAGGATAAAATCAGAATGGTTGTGCAAAATGGTTGGAGGAGTATCATCAATTTGAATCTTCAGGTTATCAACAGACCAACCCCAACCATGAACCAACTGATCTGCAAAAAGGCGAAAGCGAATCAATACTTCATTGCCGGCTACAAAGTTGCCGTTTTTCAACATGTCAATAGTGCGCGAAACAAAAAGAGTTGGGCCTCCAATGGCGGTTGAGTTTGGTTGAGTTTCAGTGTCTGAGGCACTATTCCATTTGGCAAGCCAAGTTGATTGTGCTCGTGAGTCATAGCCATCGGCAAAAGGTTTCCAGGTTATACCTCCGTCTTTGGAACCCTCTACTACCACGTAATCATAAAAATTGGCACTACCGAAGGCGGCACC
>JAYSOP010000272.1:0-7755 GCA_043722905.1 Chryseolinea sp. | reverse complement strand
AAAGATCTGAGCATTCCCTATCCGGAATTTGGTGTAGCCCGTAACGCAGATGAAGCCCTGGAAGTTTGCAAACTGATAGGCTTCCCGTTATTAGTGCGCCCATCTTATGTACTGGGAGGTCAAAGTATGAAGATTGTGATCAATGAACAGGAATTAGAGGATCATATTCTTGATATCTGGAAACACCTGCCTGAAAATAAGGTGTTGCTGGACCATTTTCTTGATGTTGCCATTGAAGCTGAAGCCGATGCTATCTGCGATGGCGAAGACACCTATATCATCGGAATCATGCAACACATCGAACCCGCAGGAATTCATTCCGGGGATTCATACGCGGTTTTACCCCCCTATAATTTAGGAGATTTTGTGGTGAAGCAAATCGAACATTATACGATCAAGATCGCGCAAGCACTGCAGGTAAAAGGTTTGATTAACATTCAGTTTGCCATTAAGAACGATAAAGTTTACGTCATAGAAGCAAACCCCCGCGCTTCCCGAACAGTGCCATTTATTTGCAAGGCGTATGATGAGCCATATGTAAACTATGCCACCAAAATAATGTTGGGCGAAAAGAAAGTAAAGGATTTTAAATTCAACCCAACCCGAAAGGGGTATGCTATTAAAGAACCTGTTTTTTCTTTCAGTAAGTTTCCGGATGTTAATAAAGAATTGGGCCCTGAAATGAAATCAACAGGTGAATCAATTTATTTTATTGATGATCTCATGGATGATTACTTTCTGAAAATTTATTCTGAGCGCAATCTTTATTTGAGCAGGTAAAGACCGGAGGAGTCGCAGGCAAGCCCAGGCGAAATGAGTTTTAAAGGATGTCGGCAAGTGTGGAAAGGCAGGAAATTATGGGTTTGGGCAGATTTACTACCATAATCGAATAAATTGGCGAATCAAATCCGAACCTCTACCTTTGATTTTAAGTTATAAGGTTATAAAAATAAGGACACAGTATGGTTAAGTTTCTCCTGATTATCGGCATCACCATTTACATTTTGTACAAAGTGGGTTCTTTCCTTTTTAAAATTGGCGCTGCCTCCCAGCAATTCCGTGAAAATCAGGCTAACGGCAATATTAATGGCGCGGGTCCTGGCGGCAAGAATAAAAGGAAACCGAAAATAAATGCCGGTGATTATACCGATTACGAAGAAGTAAAATAGGGTTGATTGAATCCAGGAGTTTATTTCAACTCGCGGCTGGACTCATCTTATGAAAATACATTTCTATAAATATCAGGCTACAGGCAATGACTTTGTGCTGATCGATAACCTCGCTGGCAAATACACTTTTTCTCCCAAACAGATTAAAACAATATGTGATCGCCGATTTGGTATCGGTGCAGATGGACTTATGTTGATTGAAAAACATGCGTCATCCCATTTTAACCTGCAATATTTTAATAGTGATGGTTCGCAAAGTCTTTGTGGAAATGGCAGCAGGGCAGCTGTAAATATGGCTGCTTCTTTGGGTCTGGTAAATGGCAAGGCGAGGTTTAATGCATTTGATGGCCTTCATGAGGCGGAAATAGAATCAGGAGGCATTGTGAGATTAAGGATGAATAATGTAACCGAAATTAAAAGGGTCGGGGATGATTTTGTTATTAACACCGGATCGCCTCATTTCATACGTTTTGTTCAAAACATACAGGATGTTGCAGTTTTCCAGAAAGGAAGCGAGATCAGATTCAGCGATGAGTTTTTGCCTGCGGGGATTAATGTAAACTTTGTCGAGATCCAACCTCAAAATACCATTTTTGTCAGGACCTATGAGCGCGGTGTTGAGAACGAAACCCTTTCTTGTGGAACAGGCGTAACAGCGGCTGCACTGGCCGCCTCCTTTCACCAACTGCAATCTCCGGTTTCCATAAAAACCATGGGTGGGGACCTTAAGGTGGAGTTTAAAATGCGACAGTCCGGCTTGCCTCCCGGTCAGGCAGGCACATTTGAGGACATATATCTGGTCGGTCCTGCCAAATTGGTCTTTGAAGGCGATCTGGAACTATAATTGACAATCCCAACTACATTTAATATATCGCTTTATCCTTTTCCTGTTTACGGTTGGGGGTAATAGGCAAACAAATTAACTTTAGGCCCCTTTTGGGCTTTCATTCCCCTTGTGTAAAAAAAACGGGAAAAGAAATTCAACTGAAAAATACCCATGTTCAAACTCATTGCGAAAATCTTAGGAAACAAATCGTCTAAAGACATCAAGCGGTTAATGCCCCTGGTAGATCAGGCTAAGCAGGAATGGGAGCAAATAAAAACGCTTACCAATGATCAACTAAGAAATGAGACCTTAAAAATACAAAATACAATCAATCAGGAACTCAAAGCAATTGACGATCAGTTGGCTGCCTTACACCGTACTATCTCTGAGTCGCCGGATCTTGATATCAATGAAAAGGAATTGACCTTTGCCGAAATTGATCGCATTGAAGTGGAGCGCAATAAAGAACTTGAAAAGATATTGCTAAAAGTTCTGCCTAAAACTTTCGCGATCGTCCGCGATACTGCCAGACGTTTTAAGGAGAATAATTTTCTTGAAGTTACCGCCCAGGATTTTGACCGTCAATTCGCGACAACGCACGAAAACGTAAAAATCGTGGGTGATAAAGCCCATTGGCATAATCAATGGCTGGCTGCAGGGAATATGGTCACATGGGATATGGTCCATTACGATGTTCAACTCATAGGGGGGGCAGTGCTGCATGAAGGCAAAGTGGCTGAAATGGCAACCGGTGAAGGTAAAACGCTGGTCGCTACATTGCCCGCATTCTTAAATGCCCTGGCAAAACGCAGTGTACATATCGTCACTGTAAATAACTACCTGGCTACACGCGATAGTGAATGGATGGGTCCGATTTATATGTTTCATGGACTTACGGTTGACTGTATTGACAAACACGAGCCGAATTCCAATGCCCGGCGGAATGCCTACAAAGCAGACATTACTTACGGCACCAACAATGAGTTTGGCTTTGACTATCTGCGTGATAACATGGCACGTGATCCGGAGGAACTTGTTCAGCGCAAACACCACTATGCGATGGTGGATGAAGTAGACTCTGTTTTGATTGATGAAGCGAGAACACCATTGATTATCTCCGGGCCGATACCCAGGGGTGATGAGCATGAGTTTTATGATTTGAAACCCAGAATTTTTAAATTGGTAGAGGCTCAAAAAAAGTTAGTCAATGAATATCTGAATTCCGCCAAAAAAATGATTGCCGATGGAAATGAAAAAGAGGGAGGCCTTCCGCTTTTCAGGTCCCACCGCGCGATGCCTAAACACAAACCATTAATTAAATTCCTCAGCGAGTCTGGCACTAAAGCAGTTTTGCAGAAAACTGAAAACTATTATCTGCAAGATAATAAACGCAATATGCCGGAGGCTGATAAACCCTTGTTTTTTGTAATCGATGAAAAAGATAACAGCGTTGAATTAACAGAGAAAGGAATAGATTTAATTACAGGGGAAGGGGAAGATTCCAAATTTTTTATTATGCCAGAAATTGGCACTGAAATTAACCGGCTTGAGAAAGATACCGCCCTTGATGACAATGCCCGGTTTCAAAGGAAAGAAGAGCTGATTCGTGACTATCAGATCAAGTCACAGCGGATTCATAGTGTTAATCAATTATTAAAGGCTTATACCCTTTTTGAAAAGGATACTGAGTACATTATCGTTGATGGCAAGGTAAAGATTGTGGATGAGCAGACCGGACGTGTCATGGAAGGCCGAAGGTATTCTGACGGATTGCACCAGGCAATAGAAGCCAAGGAGAACGTAAAGGTCGAAGACGCCACCCAAACGTATGCTACCATTACCTTGCAAAATTATTTCCGCATGTATCACAAACTTGCCGGAATGACGGGTACAGCAGAAACCGAAGCCGGAGAACTTTGGGATATTTATAAACTGGATGTGGTGGTTATACCGACCAATAGGCCAAACGTTAGAAAAGACTACGACGACTTTGTCTATAAAACTGTCCGCGAAAAATTCAATGCTGTGATCGACGATGTGGTTCGGTTGACCCAGGAAGGAAGGCCTGTTTTGGTGGGAACGACCTCGGTAGAAATTTCTGAGCTTGTCAGCCGCATGCTTCAGATGCGCAAGATCAAGCATCAGGTATTGAACGCCAAACAACATCAGCGCGAGGCTGACATCGTGGCTGAAGCGGGGAAGCCAGGGACAGTTACTATTGCTACCAACATGGCGGGACGTGGAACAGATATTAAGCTTACACCTGAATCCAGGGCAGCAGGTGGGTTAGCCATTGTTGGCACCGAGCGGCATGAATCACGTCGTGTTGACCGGCAGCTTCGCGGCCGATCAGGTCGGCAGGGTGATCCTGGAACTTCTCAGTTTTTTGTTTCTCTTGAGGATAACCTGATGCGTCTATTTATGCCTGAGCGTATTGCCAGGATCATGGATAAACTTGGTTTGAAGGAAGGTGAAGTAATTCAACACTCAATGGTCACCAGTTCAATCGAACGCGCCCAGAAAAAAGTGGAGGAGAATAATTTTGGTATCCGAAAGCGTTTGCTTGAATACGATAACGTCATGAACTCCCAACGTGAGGTTATCTACAGAAGAAGAAAAAATGCGTTGTTCGGGGAGCGTCTCGAACTGGATATTCTCACGATGTTGTTCGATACCTCTGAAGAAATGGTCATTAATGCCAAGAACGCCGTGGATTATGAAAGCCTGCGGTTAAATGTTCTCAGTACCCTTGGAATTGACTACGAACTGCCAAAAGAACGGTTTGAAAAAGTGGAGGTTGCAAAACTTACACACGATCTTTACGAGAAAGCATTAGACCATTATCATAAGAAAAATAAAATGGTTGCTGAGAAAGCACTGCCGATCGTTCGCGATATCCATAAAACGCGGGGCGCCACCATTGAAAATATACTCGTCCCGTTTTCGGATGGGGCAAAACAAATCGGTGTAGCCGCATCACTGGAAAAGTGCGTACAGACAAATAATTCCGAGCTGATCAAATCGATGGAAAAGATGATCACACTGTATATTATCGATCAGCAATGGAAGGAGCATTTGCGGGAAATGGACGACCTTAAACAATCGGTCCAAAATGCAGTATACGAACAAAAGGATCCTTTGTTGATTTATAAGTTTGAAGGCTTTGAATTATTTAAACGTTTTATCGCAAAGGTGAACGAGGATACAATTTCATTCCTGATGAAAGCTGACATTCCTGTGCAAAAACCTGAACAGGTGCAGGAAGCCCGTGCACAACGCCGCACTCGGCTCAGCGAGCAAAAAGAAGAATCCAAATCATTGCTCAGCGGTGGTAGTTCGCCTCAGCCTGATCGGCCTCCTCAGGAAAAGGTCATGCCCGTAAAGTCGGAGAAACTCGCTGGACGAAATGACAAAGTAAGCGTTCAGTATCCTGACGGCCGGGTCTTAAGAGACGTTAAATACAAAAAGGTTGAAGACGATATTCGTAATAACCGTTGCATAATTATAGAATAGCATGCATAACTCATTGAGATTAATTTTTGGTTTGGTTGTTTTGGCTTATGGCTGCTCCTCCAAAGTAACCACTTCAGGCCCGGGCGGTACTTCCGGCAAATATTCGGAAGACCTTTCAGTGTGGAGGCCGACAAGTGAAAAAGTCATAGACTCAGCGCAGGCCATCACTTCGCAACGAAGTCGGACCAATCAATATGTGGAAGCCAGGTACGCCATCAATGACCAATTGGATACTGTGCTCGATAGCATCTATGACCAAAATCTACGCAATAGATCAGTGGATGGTTATACTATTCAGGTTTACTCGGGTATCAAAAGGGAAGATGCTTTAAACGTAAAAAAAGACCTTACTCAGGCCTTACCAGACCTGGAAGCAGACGTTCAATACCGACAACCCAATTTTCGCGTAAGGGCAGGAAAATATTTTACCCTTCTGGAAGCGCAAAAAGATTACCTCGCTGTTAAACGTCATTTTCCCAATGCTATCGTGATTCCAGATAGAGTGCCAATGGACCGATAAAACTTATAGTACTTCCGTTAATTATTATTCTTTTTTTCAGCCTAAAGACCTGAGCAGTTTTTTATCCCTGGACATTAAAATTTCCCGAATTTCAATGTCAGGTTATAGGAGGTTCCGCTGATGTTATCGTCTGACAATCCGTTTGCGTGGCTATTGAAGGCAGCCCGGTACGACACACCAGGACTAAATCGCATCCAGGAGAAGACATTTACCTCAAGCTGTACTCCCGGCTCGGCAACAAAAAAGTAATTTTCATCGTACGTCTCGTCGAACGGATCATTTCCGGAAAAATTGTATTCTCCAGAATGTCGCTGGTATTGCAGTGTAAAACCCGCCCCGCTGAACAATTGAAAAGCGAGATGAACTGCTTTGTTTGAGGCAATGACATATTCCGTCATCAAGCCTACATGACCGTATTCATAACTCATCGAAGTCCCCGGCAATGCGCTGAACTGTGGCGCCACCGGGATATCATTTGTAACGCCAGCGAATGCCAGACCCAATAAAAATTTATGGTTAACATACCATCCACCATATACTTCGATGAGATTGGCTTGCTGCCCGTTGATGGAAGTAAATTTATTTGAAAGCGCTCCATAGGCACCTGAGGCACGCACTCCTTTACTACTGAATACCGTATTGATGGCGTTATCCTGTGATTGAGCCAAGGTTGTGTAAAGGGTACAAATTAAGATGACGGAGAAAAACATTTTGGTTTTCATATCGGATCGTTTGTTTTGGGTTTGTTGCTTTGAGACAATCCACTTTCTGTATACCCCTACCCAGATGCAAAAGATTTTTCCTATGATCAGCATTGATCTTGATTCTGTATGACTGCAGCTGGGCATGATCCTAGGTAAACTTTGCTTATTTTTGGGATCAATTAACGGAAATGCCACTTCTTGAAGAAATAAAATCCCTGTCAGAAAAATATAGCGGTGAGGTCATTGAGTCCCGCCGCTATCTTCACGCGAATCCGGAGTTGTCTTATCAGGAGTTCAATACTGTTAAGTATGTGTCTGAGCAATTACTCTCATTTGGTATTGATGTTAAGGAGATTGCAACAACAGGCCTGGTCGCCGATGTTGCGGGAAAGAATCCCGGAAAGAAAAGTATCGCCCTTCGCGCTGATATGGATGCATTGCCGATTGTGGAAACGAATAACGTTCCCTATAAATCAAAGGTGACGGGGGTAATGCATGCCTGCGGTCATGATGTGCATACGGCATCGTTGCTAGGTACCGCAAGGATATTACATTCAATAAGGGATAAGTTCGAAGGAACCGTTCGGTTGTTGTTTCAGCCAGGAGAAGAGAAAAACCCCGGCGGCGCTTCGTACATGATCCGGGATGGAGCCTTAACAAACCCCCAGCCCGCCGGTATAATAGGTCAGCACGTTTTTCCCCTATTACCCGTCGGAAAAATAGGATTTAGAGAAGGGATGTATATGGCCAGTTGTGACGAGATTTATTTGCGCGTGATTGGAAAAGGTGGCCACGCGGCAGCACCTGACCTGGCTATTGATCCGATACTTATAGCCTCACATATCATTATTGCTTTACAACAGGTTATCAGCCGCAATGCAAATCCAAAACAGCCAACGGTTTTGTCCTTTGGCAGGATCATTGGTGATGGTGCTACGAATATTATTCCCAATGAAGTAACCATTGCCGGCACCTTCCGGGCAATGAATGAAGAATGGCGTGCCGCTGCTCTGAAGAAAATCA
>JAYSOP010000271.1:0-3277 GCA_043722905.1 Chryseolinea sp. | reverse complement strand
CCCACTGGCATATTATTGCTACCGCGAAATAATATACCCGCTTGGGTGATGCGACAAATTAAATTTAAAAGGAACAAGCAGCTTTCTATGCCAAAAATCTGCCATCTGCAGAACTCAAATTTTCTATTTTGAAATTTTGCTCTAAACTGAATGCGATTAAGCTTGTGGGGATTCATACCGAAACTTTTGGCAGCCTTGAATAGTCAGAAAATTCAACTGTATTTAACTCACAAACCTGGTTGAAAAAGTGAAGACTGCTTTTAGCCGTCTAATGTTAAGATAAACTCCATACATGCGTAGACCACTTCTGCTGTTAATTTTCGCGTTTGCGTATCTTTCAATTTCGTATAAAAATTCACCAGCCGTTCATCCCGGCTACGTTTCCCATCTCAAAACTGTTCATCGGACTGTTTTTCACAAGACCGATGGTAATGTCTCAAAAGGGCTAAGCCGTTTAAATTTTGAAGATTCTATTCGCAATCTTTACGATAAAATTCAATTGGCTTCCTTTGGGTTGGATTATACAGTTTTTCGCCTGGGAATGGTCGGCTATTACTCGCTTGAAAATGAAGGTGCACTCAGCGATAAAAATATTATTACTATCATTGATTTCTCCAAACCGAGTACAGAAAAACGTTTTTTCACCGTTGATCTGGCACAGTTTCAGGTGAAGTATCACGCTTATGTCGCTCACGGAATAAATACTGGCGATAATATGGCCACGATGTTTTCAAACCGTCCCAACTCAAACCAAAGCAGCATGGGTTTCTATGTAACAGGGGAGACGTATGTTGGAAGTAAGGGTTATAGCTTGCGACTCGATGGTAAAGACAAAGCCTACAATGATAAAATGCGTAGTCGCGCCGTAGTCATTCATGAGGCAGACTATGTAAGTGAAAATTGGATACAACGCTACGGCAGATTGGGCAGGAGCCAGGGATGTCCCGCGTTGCCTAAGGAAATTTCAAGGGATGTAATTGATACTATTAAAGGTAACACCGCCATTTTCGCTTATTATCCGGACACCAATTATCTCACTTCTTCGCAATATCTGAAGGTTGAAAACCTGATGAATTCATTGGAAGAAAAGATCTTAAGGCTTGTTGGCCCGAATACGAAGGCCCAGTCATGATATTTCGCTCGTCCAATTGGGCGAGATGTCTTTTATCATGGCCATAAATATCTGCCCTAAAGTTTATTTCGTTGGCATCATCCACCCAAACGGTACGATAAACAATGTGAACGGGATAGGCCTTTTTTAGATTGACTCGTAACGGCTCAGCAGATTGAATGGCCTCCTCGACTCTTTCCTTGTCCCATTTTTTTTGATAACCCACCAGGTACTCAGCCAGTTCCAAAGGTTTTTCCAACCTGATGCATCCATGACTAAAAGCACGCTTCTCTTTACTGAACAATCGGTCAGCTGGTGTGTCATGCAGGTAAATGCTGAAATCGTTTGGCATAATGAACTTCACATTTCCCAGCGAATTAGCAGGGCCGGGATTCTCAATAACCCGATAGGCTGCGGGATTTAATTTATCATCAGCCCACGATTCCAGGGTCGGATCGATTTCCTTTCCCCTTTTATAAAACGTGAACCTTTCGCTGCTGAAATGAGCAGAGTCAATCCTGAGCTTTGGTAGAAATTCGTTTTCAAAGATGCTTTTTGGCACAGTCCAGGTAGGACTAAAGACAATGTATTTCAGGCTATCATGAAAAACAGGCGTTGCATTAAATTCCGAGCCGGTAACAACTCTCATCTCAAGCACAGACTTGTGGTTATTATAAACGCGAAGCATAAACTCCGGAACATTAACAACCACCTCATTATTATCGCCTTTGGGTGATGGGCCCCACCGCAAGCGTTCGAGATTGAGTGCTATTAATTCGGCCCTGGCTTTCATGGTCATGTTTAGAAACTTAATTGTTTCACCCTGGATTACTCCGTCTGCCGTTAAGCCATGCAAGGATTGAAATTTCTTAATCCCCTTAACCAAATTGTCGTCATACTGCGGAGATTCATCCCGCGAACTTTTATTCAGTATATCCAACAAACTTAGCTTTCTGCGAATAAGTGGGATCTCAACATTTAATTCACCTGGTTTAATTAAAAGGTTGCCTGCAATGTTAGGAATGGTATCGGCTTGCTGCAAAACCCGGAACTTTTTGTAAGCTTTTTGAAGGCGTGAATACTGCTGGTCCGAAGGTTGAATCCGTTCTAATTTCTTTCGCAATCCCATGGCTGATTCCATGGACAAGAGCATGGTAATATCATTTTCCAACGGCATACCTCTTTCCCAAATGAAATCGGGTGCACCTGGATAACGGACGCGACCTTCCATCAGATGGGTAGTGTAAAGAAAAAATGATGCGGTTATTTTGATATCGAGATCGGAAATATCCGCCTCTGTGCGTTTGCTGTTTTTATAGAGAGATACAACCTGTTGTTCAAGAATGGTAATATCATAATCATCCGGATCCAAACCATAAGTGGATGAGGCTTTTACTTCATCTATAAAAGCGAGATATTCATTGTTCGGACGTTTTGCCCCCAGCCAGACCTTCTTAAAGTTGTTTGCACTATAAAATACCTGTGTTTTCTGCTGGACTTTTTCATTGAAAAAAGGAGGGGCAATTTGAATTTTTTCAACCGCGGCTGTAATGGGAAAAATCACCGTATCAACATATCGCGGCCCCTTGCTTTTGCAACCTGAGAAAGTGAAACCTACGATTAACGCGATAGCAACAATCCACACCCTACTCAGCCTCATAATTTATGACACACTTAATGTCATCAGGGGCTCATACAAAACGTATTCCTGGTTGAGGTTTCACACGCGATGTACCAGCAGTATCGTAGAAAAGTAATTATTACAGGAGTGAGGAATAGTTCGTGGGTAGGCCGAAGAAGTTGTGATCAATATTATGCAATAATAAAAAAGCCTTTTCAAAGGGACCGTAGTGACCTGCACCTTGCAGTTTCGAGCTGAATTTTCTTGGAATTTATCCGAAAAAGCTGTATATTATTAAGTACGAGTAGCCTCTATTAATGATGGGTGCCGGATCCGGAAATTTGTTCCAAAAGCGCTCGTATCTTGGCTGTTAGCACTAAATTTCCCACAGATTGCTGAGCCTGAATTGACATCTTTTTTGACGTTTTTTTAAGGATGTCAATAACTTTCTCATCAGCATGTTTGGACGCAAATTCCTCCAGATAATGTTCAATGAATACCAGGCAAATGACATCTTCCAGCAACTGCGTCTGCGGGTTTGTGAA
>JAYSOP010000270.1:0-7661 GCA_043722905.1 Chryseolinea sp. | reverse complement strand
TGATTCCGGATGTTTCTGATATCCTGCCGGCAGCACCTTTTCCACCCGTAGAAGTAACTCCCGTCATACCTCCTCTGGATTTCGATATGCTTTTGGATTCCCTGCCAAACAGAGGTTTCTTTTCAAGGGATGATCAGCAATGGGAAGAATTTGCGAAAGCTTTTCAAGAGAAGTTTCGTGAAAAATTTGAAGAATTTTATTCCTCACACGACCGTGACCTCGAAATGATGATGAAGGAGCTTGAGCATACATTCAATTCCGCAGACTTCCCATCCATGGAGCATTTTGAATTATCACAAAAAGATCTGGAACAAGCAGAAAGAATGAGAGAAGAAACTTTACAACAGATGCACGAATTTCAAAACCAGGGCGCAATGAAAGATCTACAGCGAGATATGGAAACGCTCCACGAAAATTTAGCGCGCATTCAGGCGGAAGATTTCATGATTCAATCTGATCACGAAGATTTTCAAAAATATGATGAGGCCCTCCGCGAGTTGCTGATCAAAGATGGCTATCTGTCAAAAGATGAACCTATCAAAAACCTGGAATGGAACGACGACTCATTCACGGTGAACGGGGTGGAAATAAAAGATAGTGATAAAAAGAAGTATCAGGCACTACACGACAAATACTTGAATAAACGTCATCATGTTAGAAAGGTGGAGTAACGACAGCTTGATTTGTCTAAGAGATCATGCTGATGTCAGCGGATTCTCTCCACTCCGAGACCGGGTTTGTTTGAACAATACATTTGGCCATCCTTCAATATAAATCCTTCCCTGACAACGTCGTTACCCAGGTCGAGGCTTCCATCGAGGTCAATGTATTTTGTGTGCGGGCAGGAAAAGGCGGTGTGTAGTGCGGCTGTAATACTGATAATACTTTCATCATTACATCCCCAAAAAAGGTCTAACTGCGCCAGCAATGCGATATCCGCAATTTTCAGGCCTTGTGATATACCACCGCACTTCATCAGTTTTATGTTAAAAATTCCTGATGCAAAAGGCGGTGTTATCAAGGCAAGGGCATCACTCGAAGAGATCAGGGATTCATCGGCGGCAATCTTTAACTTGATCTCATCCGGAAGTCTTTTCATGTCGGCAACCGCACTCGCCGGCAAAGGCTGTTCAATAAGTTCGATATTCAGCGCTTTGGTCTGATCATAGAAATCTATTGTTTGCTGGAATGTATAACCCTGGTTAGCATCTATTCTGATGACCACTTTATTGCCGAATTTTTCGCGCAGTTTAACGAGGCGCTCAAGGTCCTCCATCAGGTCTTTTCCCAATTTTATTTTCAGGACTTTAAAGCCCCGGGCTATATAGTCGGCCGCCTCCTGAAGGGTTTCCGTTACATTTTTTATTCCAATGGTATTTGAGGTTGGAAGGGTTTTTATTTTCTGTCCAAGAAATTTCACCAAAGGCACATCCAGGTATTTGGTAAACCCATCGTAGAGAGCAATATCCAGAGCGGCCCTTGCTGACGGATTTTTCGGGAATTTTTGCCATACCTCATAGGTAAGCTGATTGAATTCGCGAATGTCTTTGCCGATGAGAAATGACAAATTTTTCTCCTGTAGCGCCTCCAGACATTGCGTGATATTCTCACCGACTACATATTCGCTGGGGTTTCCCGAACCAATTCCGGTGATGCCGTTGTCTAAAGTGATTTCGACAAAAGCGTTTCTGACTTCATCAACCGTTTTAAAAGCAATGGTATACGGTTTGGTATTTCCCAGGTCCGCGCTCCAGACTTCTATGTTTTTGATTTTTGGCATCGGTGAAAGACCGTTTTAAATACCCACCACCATCTTTTTAATCATCCTCTCGAAAACGGGCACCAGACTTTCGACGCCATCTTCCAACGGAAGGACTACTGGTATTTTTAGCTGGACCTGATAATTCCTGGCGTATTCCCTGGCCTCTGCTTCCGTCATTTTAGATGTATTCAACGTGATGGCTACTGTTGGAGCACCATAGATTCTGATCAGTTCAATCTCATCTTTCGCTTCCGGAAGGTAGGCCGGATAAAAATCCATATCCTTGTATTGTTTCCGCGCAGGATTGTGTTGCAGCACAACGGCATTGGCATCTGCCGAAACGATCCATTCTGCCCCTGCGGGTCCACTGGGATTTCGCAGAGCCGATTGACCCTCAATAAAAATAATATCAGGTTTAGCTTCCTTATAACAGGTGTATACCGCATGTTCCATTTCACCCGAGATAAAATCATTCAGGGTTGAGTCGAAAACAAATCCGTATTGTGCACCCTGCATCCAGCCTGTCTGCCCCGTATAAACCATTTCTGCCTTGTAGCCCGCGTTACGCATGGCTTCAACAAGAAAACGGGTCGTCGTTCTTTTTCCAAGGGCGCAATCAGTCCCGAGCACGGCTATCTTAGGGCATTTCACTTCTTTGATTTTTCCGGACCAGAAGTGAAGGTCTTTGAATTTCTTTGGTTTCCTTACGTCGACAATTTCCAAACCTTTCTCTTCAGCAAGTTTGGCAAGCGCAGGAATATCCGAGATAAATTCGTGTAAGCCATTGATCAGTCCCAACCCATGTTCTAAAGATTCCTTGAGCAAAACACGGAGCGAATCAGGAATCACTCCACCTTTGGTGGCCACACCGATGATACTGTATTCGGCGCGGACTTTACTGGTGCGGAAAAAATCGGCTAACGAGGAAAAAACCGGAATATTGCGTTTTTTTCCGTCCATTACTTCACCGGCATCCTTTCCCGCGTGTTTAGAGTCGATGACACCGATAATATTAAACCGATTGGTGCCTCGGATAAGCCCATGGGCGGTTTTAGCGCTCAGCGTATCTAAATAGCCTTCGGTAATGACAATCGCGTTGCTTGGCATAATGTTTCAAAAACGGGAAATACGCCTAATAAAATCAGTTTTACAAGACCACAATGCATTTTAAGAAATTCGGAGTGAGCAGGTTCATGAAGACTTAAATGGGTTTTATGCTGGATTACTTTTGAGTATCTTTAGTGAAAATAACGAAAGTCTGAAGGTCGGTTTTTTGTTGACAATTCTATTTGAAAAAACAGTAATTGAATCCTGTTCTTTAAAGAAGCAATCATGAAAATTATCAAGATGTTTTTTTTGCTCGGTTCGATAGTTTCTGGCACCCTGAGTGCCGAGGCGCAAATCTCCGGCCTTGCCGGGACATGGCAATTGGTTAAACAAGGTAATTGTTTACAAGAGACTGCGGATGCGGAAAACAACAGCCTCCAAGGCCTACGGGACGATATGCATAGCCGGTCCGGGCCAACGACCCAAATAATACGATTTAGGAACAATTTAACGGGCGAGGAGTCTACCCGGATACTCAGTAAAGGAAAAACGGCCAATAGTAAAAAATTTCTCTATAAGTTTGATGGTGAAATGTTATTAATTCTTGATAAAAAATCACAAACCATAAGCGACAGCTATCTGGTTGATAAGTTTACCAGTGATTCTCTCATCGTATCCAATGCATCCCGCCCCTGCGAAACCCGGATATTCAAAAAAATTACTGAAACGGAAACAAATTGATTTTGATCCGCTTTTGTTAGTATCGGGGTTAGGTTCTTTCCCTACCTTTGCAATTCTATGGTTGAAACAGTATCCAGACGCGACATCCGTAAATTAACGCTGGAAGAATTAAAAGATTTTTTTGTCCGCAACGGCGATAAAGCATTCCGCGCGCAGCAGGTGTATGAATGGCTTTGGAAAAAATCCGTAAAAGACTTTGACCAAATGACCAACCTTTCAATAGCTACCCGCGAGCTGTTAAAGACGCACTTTATCATTAATTTTATTCAGGTTGACAGTATGCAGCGCAGTGTTGATGGCACAATCAAAAATGCTGTTAAGCTCCATGATGGTCTGGTTGTTGAATCCGTTCTGATACCCACTGAAAAACGCATCACCGCCTGTGTCTCGTCGCAAGTGGGTTGTAGCCTTGCGTGCAAATTCTGTGCAACGGCCAGGCTGAAGAGAATGCGCAATCTTAATCCGGATGAAATTTATGATCAGGTTGTAGCCATCAAACAACAATGCGAATTATTTTTTGGCAGGCCTCTTACCAATATAGTTTTCATGGGCATGGGTGAGCCGCTGCTCAATTACAACAATGTGGTATCGGCCATCGAAATGATTACCTCCCCGAAGGGGCTTAATATGGCCTCAAAGAGGCTTACCGTATCCACCGTGGGGATTGCCAAAATGATTGTCAGGATGGCTGATGAAAATGTGAAATTTAATCTTGCCGTCTCTCTTCACTCCGCCCTAAACCATGTGCGCTCTTCCATAATGCCCATAAATGATACGAACTCTTTGGAAGAACTAGCCGAGGCGTTGAAATACTGGTATAAAAAAACGAAAAAGAAAATTACTTACGAGTACGTTGTCTGGAAAGACATTAATGATGGTGAAGAACATGCTCAGGCGTTATTAAAGTTTTGTAAACTTGTTCCCTGTAAAGTAAACCTCATCGAGTACAATCCCATTGACGATGAACAATTTCAACAAGCTTCAGATGAATCCCTTCGGATGTATATGAACCTCCTGGAAATGAACGGAATCACTACACGCATCCGAAAAAGCCGCGGAAAAGATATTGATGCCGCCTGCGGGCAACTCGCGAACAAGACCTGACAGCATTTTTCATCGAAAAATATTCACCTATTTTTTGAACAAACTGAATAGATGTAAATCATTACTGATTATATTTTATCCGCAAAGGCAAAAGAAAAAAAATGAGTTTAAATGGCAACGAAGAGCATTTTCAGAGCTCAGAAAAGGTTCGTGATTTCGTCATAGGCATGAGCGATGGCCTCACTGTTCCTTTTGCTTTGGCGGCTGGTTTAAGCGGAGCCATTGACTCGACTGACATCGTGATAACGGCAGGTTTAGCCGAAATAGCTGCAGGGTCTATCGCCATGGGACTTGGTGGTTATCTCGCGGGCAGGACAGAAATCGAGCATTACGATTCAGAAGAAAGGCGGGAGTACGAGGAAATAAAAACATTTCATGAGGTCGAGATTAGTGAAACGAAAGAGATTTTCGCACAATATGGTTTAGACGATGCCACCCAGGAAACCATCGCGCGTGAAATGGCGAAAGATCCCAGGAAATGGGTAGACTTCATGATGCGTTTTGAACTGGGCCTTGACAAACCTCATAAGAACCGCGCGCATCAAAGCGCGTTTATTATTGGTATTTCATACGTAATAGGCGGGATGATTCCGCTCAGTGCCTATTTTTTTACCGACACCTCCAAAGAAGGATTGCTATATTCCAGCATCATAACCTTGATATGTTTAGTTATTTTCGGCCTCATAAAAAGTAAACTTACCGGTCAGCCATTATTTAAAGGTGCTTTAAGGGTTACCTTCGTTGGAGCCATGGCGGCAGCGGCAGCCTTCACGATTGCAACACTCATTTCACGTTAACCAAAAACCAAAAGGGGAAATCCAAGAGGTGCTTTATCAGTATCACCCAAAAAGAATTCGCATTTTTTCTACCAAATATTTATGCAGGAAGAAGCTATTAATAATTTAAAGGAAGCCTTAAAACATTCGCCGGACAATATTCATCTCCGGCTCATATATGCTGAGGCACTCCTGAACTTTAAAGCCCCCGATATTGCGGAACAGGAGTTTAAAATTATTCTTGACAAGGAGCCAACCAATAACCATGCTAAATTTGGTCTGGCCAGGGCATACTTTGAGCAAAAAAAGTTTTCCACCGCCATCATTATTTTAGAAGATTTGCTGGACCATGATAAGAACAACATTGAATTTCAGCTGATATTGAGCAAAGCATTTCTGAAAAACAATGAACCTGGCAAGGCTTTGGAATATTACCAAAATCTTCTGAGCATTAATCCTTCCAGCACAGATGAGGAGCTTGACCAATACTTAAGAAATTCCAATCCGGCGCAAGGTGCCGTGGAGGGGATTATTGATTCGCTGGAACAAAGCTTTCAAAATGCAGAAAAGCCCGCTATTAATTTTGATCACGTGGGCGGTATGACCCGGGCAAAGGAGGAAATTAAAATAAAAATTATTCAACCGCTCGAACATCCAGAGCTGTATAAACAATTCGGGAAAAAAATCGGAGGGGGGATCTTATTTTATGGTCCTCCGGGTTGTGGCAAAACACACCTTGCCAGGGCAACTGCAGGCCAGATCAACGCAACCTTTATTTCAGTAGGCATTCACGACGTGCTGGATATGTGGATCGGGAGCAGCGAAAAAAAGTTACATGAACTTTTTGAATTGGCAAGGAGGCAGAAGCCCTGTGTCCTTTTTTTCGATGAGATCGATGCATTGGGGGCAAGCAGATCAGACATGAGACACTCTGGAGCAAAGATGCTCATCAACCAGTTTTTGACTGAACTCGACGGGATACAGGCGAGCAATGATGGGCTACTTATCTTAGGGGCAACGAATGCGCCCTGGCATTTGGATCCGGCTTTCCGAAGACCAGGAAGGTTCGACCGCATCATATTTATTGCGCCTCCGGATGTAGAAAGCCGCGAGAGTATTCTGCGCATTTTGTTAAAGGATAAACCAACAGAGAAAATCGACTACGCTTCCATAGCCCAACAGACCCCTGAATTTTCAGGAGCGGATCTAATGGCCCTGGTGGATATCACGATTGAGGATAAACTACGAGAATCGTTTGCGAAAGGGACTGCGCAACCTGTACAAAATAAAGATCTGCAACAAGCGTTGAAAAAACTGAAAGCATCAACAAAAGAATGGTTTACGACAGCCCGTAACTATGCCCTTTATGCAAATGACTCCGGGTTGTACGATGAAATACTGGACTACTTAAAAATAAAAAAATGATTGAACCCCTGATTGACAGAGCCAATCAACTCATCCGTCTGAATCGTTTTGCGGAGGCGGAAAAAGAGTTAAGAGGTATTCTATCCATGGACCCCAATCATACCCATGCCATGGCGCTATTTTCTCTTTGTCTTTGTGAGCAGGGTAAACTCGCGGAGGCGATAAGGAATATTCATATGGCCGTTGGGAAGGAGCCTGACAATGACTTCTATCTTTACCTTAACGCGTTATTTCTCTTTAGGAATGACAAACTCAAGGAGGCACAAGAATTGATTTTAAACGCGATACGTTTTCAGCCGCATCATGCTGAATATTTTGGCCTGCTGGCATCGGTGCATCTGAGCCTGAAAGAATGGACAATCGCGCTTGATTCTTCCAATCAGGGCCTGGCAATCGATCCTGATAACCTCACGTGTCTCAACACCCGATCTACAGCGCTGTTTAAGTTGAATAAAAAAGACGAAGCCTACGCGACCATTGAAAAAGCTTTGTTAAATGATCCGCAAAATGACGTTACCCATTCCAATATAGGATGGGGTTTACTGGAAAAGGGCGATCATAAAAGGGCTTTGGAACATTTCAGCGCATCCCTGAAAATAAATCCTAATTCCGCGTATGCAAAAGCCGGCCTTGTAGAAGGACTGAAAGCCCGGTACTGGTTTTATAAATTGTTTTTAAAATACGCCTTCTGGCTTTCCAATATGAAATCAAAGGGTCAATGGATGGTCATTCTTGGATTATATTTCGGAGTTAAGCTTTTACAGGTAATTGCCGCAAGCAATGCTTTTCTTGCGCTGATCATCACC
>JAYSOP010000269.1:0-3678 GCA_043722905.1 Chryseolinea sp. | reverse complement strand
CTGATTGATTTATTTTCTTTGACCCATGACATTAAGATTATTCAGAGTCTGGATGATATTCAAAAGGCCAAGCGCTATCAATATGAAGAAACAAGGTCTTTTGATTTAGTCACGAGGAAGAAATTATTTGGCGAACGAAGGCCGGCCATTATGGAATGGCTTTACTTAATTCCGATCTCCTGATTGTAGTGGGAGGTGAAAAAATAGTAGGTAGTTATGGTTGATAATTCCATTAAAGTTGGTTTCTGCGTCGCATATGACTGGGGCTTTTTGGCTGAAGCTTTACCGCTGGTGTATCATTTTGCCGACACAATTTGCCTATCGGTAGATAGCGAAAACTACAGTTGGGCAAATCAATCATTCGATTGGGATGAGGCTGGGTTTATGGCGCTGATCGGACAAATTGACAAAGCAAAAAAAATAAAAATATATAAGGACAATTTCCATCTTATTGAATTGACCGCCTTGCAAAATGAGGTGAGACAGCGCAATTTAATGGCGGTGGAAATGGGGAAAGGTGGATGGCACATTCAGCTGGACTGTGACGAGTATTTTGTCGATTTTGAAAAGTTCGTTGACTATCTTAAACACCTTCCAGATTATTCCTATACGTTCAATGTCTCATGTATCTTTATTACCCTGTTTAAGAAGGCAAGCAATGGCTTTTTGTATGTTTGTCCCGAAAAAAGCCATCAGATAGAACATTTTCAGGTAGCTACCAGATACCCTCACTATGAACATGGGAGGAGGAACGGGTTTTTTAATATCCATTCCAATTTTCTCATTATCCATCAGTCATGGGCCCGCAATGAAGAGGAGATCAAGCAGAAACTTCTAAATTGGGGACATGTTAACGATTTTAATGTGCATGCTTATTTTCATTTCTGGGAATCGGTCGGTTTTGACAATTACCAGGGTTTCGCAAACTTTCATCCTATGACACCTGAATCATGGCCCAAACTAAAATTTATAGAAAGTAGAACGACGGGCGATTTGATTCCTGCATTTCATCAGCAGGGATTTCCAACCTTGAATTCCTTTGAGCGTTTCCTTAAAAACTCGCGGATATTTTCAAAAGTTAACAGCCTCCTCAGGTCCACCTTCAGAAAGACTCCTTCCTGACAGCCGCTTAATTGGTTAAAATAAAATGATTTCTGCCTAACGTTGAAACTTATTTGATAAGTTTAGACCCGTTCATGGATGTCTCTGTAATTATATTAAACTACAATACCTTCGATCTTACCTGTAATTGCATTCGAAGTATTTTATCCAAGACTGTAGGATGTAGTTATGAAATTATTGTTGTAGACAACCGATCATCCGAAAAAGACGCGAAAGAATTTCTTAAACTTTTTCCCGATATTGTACTGGTCGAAAATTCTGCCAATGTGGGATTTGCCAGGGGAAATAATATCGGGATTGAAAAAGCCTCTGGCGCATATATCTTGCTTTTAAACAGTGACACAGAATTAAAGAATAATGCTATTGCGCTTTGTTTTCAATCTTTAAGAAAAAATTCTCAGGTTGCGGTAATGGCCAGCAGGTTGGAGTATGCTGACGGAACCTTGCAGCATAATTGTCAAAGATTCCCCACCCTGCGGTACAAGTTATTTGAACTTCTTCGGATGCAGAAAATGATGCCTCAGAAATGGGCAGGTAAAATTCTCCTGGGTTATTTTTTTGATCACCGCTCTGCTGTGTTTCCGGATTGGGTTTGGGGTACTTTTTTTATGTTTAAAAGAGATCTTCTAAAATTATTGCCTGGGAGTAGACTTGCTGATGATTTTTTTATGTACGTGGAGGATATGAAATGGTGCATGGATTTTAAAAGAAGTGGATATAAGATTGCGTTTGAGCCTTCGGCCCATGTAATCCATCATATGGGAAAAAGTGGCGGGGATAAGTTGATTTTGATGGAAACCAATAAACAGATTTTTTTAAGTCAATATTATTCCAGATTCCTTTTGTGGCTCTTTAACCAGCTTGACAAGTGGCTGACAAAATAAACCTGAACCTGGTGACAGGCAGCATCATTATTCCAACCTATAACGGCGCGCACAAAATTCATCATTTAATGGATTGCCTCCTGAATCAATCTTTCAGTAATACTGAAATTATTATTGTTATTGACGGATCCACAGATAATACCGAAGCGGTTCTGGAGCCTTATCGCGCGCAATTGAAAAATCTTAAAATCATTAAGCAAATCAATTCAGGCAGGTCGATTGTAAGAAATAACGGCGTACGTGCATCAATCGGGGAGGTGCTCATTTTTTATGATGACGATATGATGCCGTTTCCCGATTCAGTAGAAAATCATATTAAGTTTCATGCCGCGAACCATGGAATCCTCTGCGGTCACCCCATAGAAAATGTGGAAATCGGTAAAACGGATATTCAAAATTATAAAGCATGGATGTCCAAAGCATGGTTGGATAAATACCCAGGGGGGGTTAACCTTCTAAAACTTGACAATCTGTTTTTTACTGCCTCTAATTGTTCGATCAGCAAGGATGTGTTCCTGAAATTAAACGGATTTAACGATACGCTTTCAGATTGTGAGGATTATGATATCGCCGTGCGCGCGATTCAAGCCGGCATACCGGTATTTTTTGACAAGGGAAACGGAGCGATTCACAATGATAAAATTACGTGTGTCAGTTACATCAGCAGGTTAAGGGAGTACGACCGGGAGCAGAAAAAAATTCAGCTTTCATACGGGGCGCCGGCGGTCAAAAGGAAGAATTATGCCTTTATAAAAGGACTTGTATACAGGGCTTTTGCCTATCGGATCTGGGCGCAACTCATCGACAAGGGGTTTTTTATGTTCCTGTACCCAAAGAGGTTGCGATACAGACTATATTCAACCATTATTCAGTCTTTGGCAAATGAATATTCCACTGTGCCATTATGATCAGAAAAAAAGTGATGTATGTTGTTTCTGATATTGACAAGTCACTGCATTTTGAATGGATAAGCCCCCATTTAAATAAAAATTACAACCTCTCATTTGTTTTGATTGGAATCCACCGTTCGGCTCTGCAACAATTTCTAAACCAGCAGGGCATCCCTGTAATATGCTTGTCTTACAAAGGCCGGTTGGATTTAATTCAGGTCTGGGTTAAAGTATTTCACATTATTCTCAAGCAACAACCCGACATTATTCATACGCATTTATGGGTAGCCAACCTGATTGGCCTTACATGCGGTTGGCTGGCACAAGTGCCTAAACGGATTTACACACGCCACCATGCTTCCATTCACTACAAACAATATCCCTCAGGTTTAAAATGGGACAAGTTGAATAATCGGTTAGCAACCCACATTATAGCGATTTCCAAAAATGTTGAACACTTACTAATTCATTGCGATAGGGCTACCAGGGAAAAGGTAAGGCTGATTTACCATGGTTTTGCGTTTTCATATTTTCAGGACATAAGCATTGACCGGGTAAAGCTTCTGTACCAAAACCATAACATCCAGACAGAATCTCGTCCGGTCATTGGCGTCATATCGAGATTCACTGAATGGAAAGGTATTCAATTCATTATTCCAGCATTTAAATCGCTTCTTTCTGATTTTCCTGATGCCCGATTGGTTCTGGCAAATGCCCATGGAGAATATGAACCTAAGGTGGTCAGCCTGCTGTCAGATTTGCCAGAGTCATCTTTTACGCTC
>JAYSOP010000268.1:0-5310 GCA_043722905.1 Chryseolinea sp. | reverse complement strand
GGCAACATTCGCTGCATATTCGACATCTACAAATTCCAGTAAATCCCCATACTGAACATTATTTTCTTTTCTCACATTCTGGTGCTGGTGCAAAAAATTTTCATTGAATTCAGTGAACCGAACAGCAGAAAATCCCAGTTGATTAAATGGAGTATGGTCTCCGCCGCGGAGAAAACGGTCGGGCCGGGCATTCAGGGTTGCCGTAAATTCCTTCAGGTAAACGTCTCCGGTGTCTTTGATATAACGGGCGAGCTGCCGGGAAGGGCTGTCATTTTCGGCCTTAAGTGTATTTCGCGCGGCAGTTTGTTCTTCGGTTTCGATCGCAGGTATCATCTCGCTAAAGATCCGTACCGTTTTGTCATTTTTATTTCCGGTTTCACTAGCCAGTGAATTTCCCACAATATCATTATTGAGCATAGCCACCAGGTTGGACCCATTGTTTTTAAGTTTGTCTGCCATATGCCGGGCACCCACTAGTCCCTGCTCTTCACCTTGAACGGCGATAAAAATGATCGTACAGGGATATTTTTTCGCCGACATTACCCGGGCCAGCTCAAGCACAACAGCTACTCCGGAAGCATCATCGTTCGCCCCGGGAGCCAACCCTACAGAATCCATCACGTCTGAGTTTCGGGAATCCAGATGTCCGCTAACAAGGAGAATCCGGGTGTCATCAGGATCTGTTCCGTTTAATGTGCCCAGTACATTCTTCATGTTTACCGGATACGGAATCCGGGGATAGCGAGCCGACGGTTCAATTTTATAAGCATCTATTTCAACAGTAAAATCGGCCTTATTACGGGCTCCAAATTGCCGCAATTTAACCGCAACCCAACGCCGGGCAGCCCCAATTCCACTGATCGGGCTGATGGTATCGCTGAGAGAATGCCGGGTTCCAAAACTGACCAGTTTCTGAATATATCCTTTGACACTGTCGGGAGAGATGGATTTCGCCATAGAAGCAATTTCTGTATCGATTATCGCTTTGGAGGCGTGGGGTTTTAAGAAAATTTGCTCCTTCTCCTGTGCTTGTGCAGAATACAGCACGAATAGGCCATTCATAATCAAAAAATATCGCATAAGTAAAGTTGCTTTTATTTGTAAAATAACGATCACGAAACAAAGTATTTAATTGACAGAAACATGGCTGCAAAGTGAATATTTGATCCTTTTTAAACAATAAAAATTTATCCGTTGCGAAAATGACTGGGTCATTGATTTTCTTTATATCTTCGAGTGCCTTTTTGAAGTTTTAAAGAGAGGGTCTTTCTTCAAGCTGGTATTACCCCGAAAGAAGTTCGGGGTTTTTTTTTGGCATTTGATTTCGGACAAAGAAATCCTTTAAGTCATTGCCTAACAACAGAAGACTGAATCATACACGAAGTTCGTCATTGTAAGGAGTCGTCACGCCTTCAGCGTGACATGACGACGAAGCAATCCCCACACTATGGAATGCAAAAGAAAAGACAGAAAAACCCAGCAATGAAATGGAGCCGCGACAAAACCAACGCGTTCCCTCCACACTATAACTTATTGGCTATAATGACAGGTAACAACATCCCTCCCCTCCATTCCATCGCAACGTTCGAATTTCTTCTTGTTTGCACTCCGGTATCAGGGGATTGCTTCGCCCTTCGCTCAAAGCCAGCGCATCGCTCGCAAAGACGGCCTTCCGGGGCAGCTCCGGGGAGCTCCTGATTGTAGAGAATTTTAGAATTGGATTTTTCATGAGGTATTTAATGAAAGGCTCACTACATTTACCAATAAAAAATATTCATGGGCCATTTTACGAGAAGACAATTCCTGACAACCTCAGGGAAATTTTCGGCCGCAATTTTGGCGGCTGATTTTTTACAGGGATGTACGGGTCGATCCAACGTGAGGGTTAGTGGACATCTTTGGATTTACGCAAGTAAGTTTCCACCCAATTGGGATTCAACTCCGGTACTGAGTAAGGTTTTCAGCGATTTTAAATATGCCGGAATTGAGGGTGTAGAAATGATGGAGGTAAATCTGCGCCATCGTGATGTCGTGGCCAGGGTCGGCGCGCTGATCGAAGAGTATACACTTCCGGTTACCGGCACCTCCTATGGCGCGCCTATGTGGGATAAGAATCAACACGTAAAAATACTGGAAGATGTTGAGCACGTGGCTGAAAACCTGAACCAGTTAGGGGGAACAAATTTTGGTATTACCGTAGGGGATGCGGGAAGGCTGAAGACGGAAGCCGAATTGGATGCTCAAGCCGATGTATTGATAAAAATCATGAATATTTGTAAGCCAAAAAATATCCAGGCCAATTTGCACAACCATACTTTTGAGGTAGAGGATGACCTGTATGACCTGAAAGGTACCCTAACCCGGGTACCAGACATCAAGTTAGGACCTGATCTGAACTGGCTCATCCGTGGAGGCGTTGATCCGGTAGCTTTCATAAAAACTTACACAGATCAAATTGTCTACATGCACATACGTGATCAAAACAAAGAGGGCGTCTGGACAGAAGCGGTGGGTGAAGGAGATACAGATTTCACAGCCATAGCTACGGCACTACAGGAGATAAATTACAAAGGGGAAGTGGCCATTGAACTTGCCTCCCACATACCTCCTGTAAAGGACATGCGTGAAAATTGGAAAGCGAGCAGAATGTACGTAAGAGAAGTTTTTGGCTGGTGATGCGTATAAGTAAAACGATGGAAACGCCCAATATCAATTTAAAAAGTGTCCAACAAAATTCATATGATGCCATCGTAATAGGATCAGGCATCACAGGAGGTTGGGCAGCAAAAGAATTATGTGAGAAGGGGCTTAAAACTTTGGTATTGGAAAGGGGCAGGAATGTGGAGCATATCAAAGATTATCCTACTGCCAACTTACACCCATGGGAATTACCACATCGCGGACAACTACCAACCAAAACCAGGGAAGAAAATCCCATCGTTAGCCGTTGTTATGCTTTTACTGAAGCAACCGAACATTTTTTTGTAAAGGATGCCGTTCATCCCTATTCGCAGATAAAACCGTTTGACTGGATACGGGGATATCAGGTTGGTGGGAAATCTTTAATGTGGGCCCGTTGGACACAACGATGGAGTGATCTGGATTTTGAAGCTAATGCGAAACAGGGCATTGCGGTTGACTGGCCAATCCGTTACAAAGACATCGCGCCCTGGTATTCATACGTAGAAAGATTTGTGGGAATCAGTGGGAATGCGGATGGAATCCCGCACCTACCCGATGGTGAGTTTCTACCTCCCATGGAAATGAATTGTCTTGAGAAACATTTTAAGGAAAGTCTGGAATCTAATTACCCTGGTCGGCATCTTATTATTTCCCGCACGGCAAATCTTACCCGTGGTCTGAAAGACAGAGGGCCCTGTCAATACCGGGACCTATGTTCGCGGGGATGTCCTTATGGTGGATATTTCAGCAGTAATTCCGCTACACTTCCAGCAGCGATGGCGACAAAAAATTTGACCCTTCGCCCTTTCTCTGTCGCCCATTCAATCATCTATGATCAGGACAAGAAAACTGCCCGGGGCGTTCGCGTGATTGATGCTGAGAATAATTCCATGACTGAATATTATGCGAAGATTATTTTTGTCAATGCGGGTACACTAAACAGTACATTACTTCTAATGAATTCCACGTCTTCCCGTTTCCCTGAGGGATTTGGAAATGATAGTGGAACATTGGGTCACTTTCTTATGGATCATAACTATCGGGGCAGAGTAGGCGGTTCCTATGAAGGTTTCGATGACTCATACTTTACAGGTAGACGCCCGGCGGGAGTCTACCTACCCAGATTTCGAAATGTCGGGAAAGATGTGCAGGAAAAATTTATCCGCGGATATGCGTTTGCGGCAGGGGGCTCAAGAAGAGGAGGAAACGTTCCATTGGAAATGATAGGCGCTGAAATTAAATCTGTTGCCAGTCAACCCGGTGGCTGGGGCTTTTCGATGACAGGGATGGGAGAATGCTTACCCTATTTCGAAAATAAGGTTACCCCATCTAAAGATAAAAAAGATACCTGGGGCATGCCTTTGCTGGAGATGGATTGTGAGTTCAGAGAAAATGAGTTAAGGATGCTTGACGATATCCTTGTTAGCGGCTCAGAGATGCTGGAAACCGCCGGGTTCAAAAATATCAGATCCTCGGACTCGCACGGCGCTCCAGGCCTCGGTATTCATGAAATGGGAACGGCTCGCATGGGACGGGATCCTAAAACTTCCATATTAAATGCGCATAACCAGATTTGGTCGGCTAAAAATGTATTTATTACTGACGGTGCCTGCATGACATCAAACGCCTGCCAAAACCCATCGCTTACCTATATGGCACTTACCGCACGAGCCGTCGACTTTGCCGTCACAGAATTAAAAAAACAAAATCTATAATTCGCCCATCCTTATTTCTTACCGGGTGATCAGAGAAAATAAAAGGATCCAGACCTTGTTATAATGCGTGCAATCGCTGGTAATCGACGAGCGAACACCTTTTTCGCTTGTGGCCAAAATATAGTTCAGTGTCATGGGGAACATCAGCCGACAGCATATTCGTGTTTAAATAAGTTCGGGAATAACTTATATTCGGGTCGCTAATAATGACCCAAAATGAGTTCTCAAATGATCTTCAGCACTGGCTCTATTTATATTTATAATGGTGGAGCCGCCGTCTGTGGTCTAGACGCGATGAGATTGTTGAGATTGTCACAATTTCCAGGGCGGAACGTTATTCGTCCTGGCATTGAGCAGCAGAGATTATAGTTCACTTTGACAAACTAGATGTGAAACCCAACGCGATAAACCCCACCCAGGTAACTGGCCTGGCCACACCAAAATCCATAACCAGACGGTTTCGCGACTGGTTGGGAGTTCTGGGGCCAGGAATGATCACGGCTGCCCTTGTATTTGGTCCCAGTAAAGTTACGATAACGTCTAAGCTAGGGGCACAGTATGGTTTCGAACTCCTATGGATTATTGTGGTGGCCATTTTTTTTATGGTAGTTTTTACCGCAATGTCAAGCAGGATAGGCATGGCCACGGATCAGTCTTTCCTCACGCTGGTAAAAATGAAATGGGGAAAACCGGCTGCGGTGGCGACGGGGGTGGGTGTTTTTCTGGTCTGCGCATCCTTTCAGTCTGGAAATTCCATTGGTGTTGGCATATCCATTGCCGAATTATCGAAAACTTCACCGGTGCCATGGATAATAGCTTTTAATCTTTTCGGTATCAGTCTGCTTTTCTTCCGCAGCTTTTATAAAATTCTAGAGCAGATTATGATCGCCTTGATCATCATTATGCTCGTCGC
>JAYSOP010000267.1:0-4112 GCA_043722905.1 Chryseolinea sp. | reverse complement strand
CATCCGGAAAGGAAAATGGAAAATATCAAAAATAGAACCGCCCTTTGGCAAAGGTGAATTTGAACTTTTTGACCTGGAAAAAGATCCAACGGAATCCACTGATTTATCCGGTGAATTCCCTGAAAAATACAGAGAGATGTTGAGTCACTGGACGGCATACGTAAAAGACAATGGCGTTATATTATTGAATGAATGATGTTTAGTAGCAATCGGCTTCATGAAGTGAGCAGGTAATCGGTGAAATGCAGGTAATCGGTATTCGGTTCGGGTGTACTCTTGAGAGGATTTAATTCCGGAAACCTTCACCCCAAAAATCCTGGTTCTGACGACCGGTTAAGCGCGAACAACGGTTGGGATCTCGTAAACTACTTTACTCATAGAATTCCACCATCCCAACCTCGCCAGACAGGTCTACTTGCTACTTGCTACTTGCTACTTTCTACTTTCTGCTTAATGCTTTTTATCAGCCTTTGGTGGGTCAGGAAGAACAAAAGCTTTTGGTTGTGGATTTAAAGGCTCCAGCTTCCGGTTGGAGAAAGCCGGATGATCGGCAGGAATAAAAGTAGACCGGAATTCAAAATATGTCAGGGGCATCGGGGCATTTAGATCCCCATTTGGTTTTCTGATCTCGCCGCGATAAGGATTTAGATATTCCCAAACGATCTTACCTTCTTTAGTAACCTCAAAAAACCGCGCTTTGGCTCCTTCGTTGATAAAGGTATTGCCGTTACTCATCCGATGAGCACCAGATATGAAACCGCTATAAAACGAAACTGAATCCGGGGCGACGTAAGTCCAGACGGGTTCTTCGGGCCCGTATGCTTTACCCTGTTCCAGGACATAGTTTCCTTTCGCATCCGTAGGCGGAACCAACTCATAGACAGCAGAATAATTCATGCTGTCCCTGTAGTGAACATCATTGTTGAATACGATAAGATTACCGGCCCCTGGCTTTCCCTTTTCAATCCACCTGCTATCGTGCTGATGAAATAATTTCTGATCGGTTGTATCTCCCCGCTGATAGTTTTTGGGATTTCCCCACCGGTAAAGAAAGTCTCCACCTTTGCCCCATCGGCCTCCGGCATGACCTGCGGCTTCTTGAGTAGTCGTACTGTGATCAATGATGAAGATTTCACATAGATTTGGAGAGCTGATGACGATCTGGTCACGGTCTGAATTATATTTAACCGCGTTAACGTGATATACATCTGACCCTCTGTTATCAGGGGTCTGATTTCTCCGCACCCTATCCTGCGCTAATAAGATATCCACGCTGTCCTGGGAAATGGGTGGCGGTAAAGAATCACCAACATTAAAATCCAATAATTCCGGATGATCGGCAGGTTTTCCAAAGTTGGCTTTTTTGGGATCAAAATCCTGAATCAGATGATCCTTCATGTGCCATTCCCAAACGACTTTACCACCCCGCTTACCTTCTGGCTGAATCTCCACAATTTTATCAGGCCACAAGCCATCTTTTGGCGCTAATACCGGGTTTCTTCCTGCAGCTATGACTTCCCTGTTCGGCATGGCTTCCCATGCGATCGCAAGAATATTGCCGTTAGGCAGAATAGTGAAGTCATGATGCGCATGAAATTGTTCATTAGCGTATTCAAAATCCCATACGAGCTTACTGTCCCATGAAATTTTTTGAATCCTTCCGCTTTCTCCTCCCCCCGCAAACACTGGAAAATCCGGATCATAAGCATTTTGATAAAGGGAGCCATCATCATTCAAGTAGGCACCCATCACGCCATAATTTCCCTTCCATTCATGAACTACCTCACCTTTCCGGTTAACGAGGTACATTGATGCAGAATTAGGAACTGCAAACATGACATAACCTTCGGCTATTCCCTCTGTGCTAATGGTTAATCCGCGGGGGATTCGATGTCCAAACATATTCCTGTCTTTTGCGGAAAAGAGTTTACCCTTTGGTGCTTCTTTTTTATCGACTGAACAGGAAAAAACTGCAAAAATAGAAATGATAAGCAGGGGAAGAAGGTTATTGTTTTTCATGTGGGAATTAGTAGGGGAAATAAACTTAACGAATTATTTGTTCTGGAGTAATTATTAATAATAATAATAATTGGCCTTGAAAAGTAATTTTTATTTGAGTTATATTCACTAACGCTAAACCAAACCCTAAACAAATGTCCATCAAGATCATTGGAGCCGGAATGCCCAGAACCGGGACAAATACGCTGAAAGAGTCCCTCGAGATACTGGGGTACACTAAAACTTACCACATGAAGGAGCTTCTGGTACATCCGGAAAATCTTCATTATTGGTTGACGCTGAAAAATACCGCTACAACGAAATGGGATGAATTGTATAATGGCTATCAGGCAACGGTCGACTTTCCGGGATACCCCTGGTACAAAGAGCACATGAAACGCTATCCTGATGCAAAAGTAATCCTGACTATAAGGCCTTTTGAGATGTGGTATTCCAGCATGCACAGCACCATATGGCAGGCAGGACCCAAAACAGTCTTACAGAAACTTGGTATGATGTCAAAACTATTATTCAATTCCCGGCTCCGTGCAGTGATTAAGTGCGTTAAGTTTGCGAAAGCAACCATTTTCGGTGATCATCTTCAAGGCAAATTTGAGGATAAAGTCTTTGCGGAAAAAATGTTTAATAAGCACATTGAGGACGTTAAAGCCTACGTTCCGGCTGATAAATTATTGGTGTACGATGTGAGAGATGGATGGGGACCCCTTTGTAAATTTTTGGGGAAACCCGTGCCAAGAGAAGCGGTTCCGCATTTAAATAAGAAGGAGAACTTTAAGGGAATGTTAGTGGAACTCATGAAAGGGAACATGGTGTAATCGCCCCATAAGTTTTACAATCAAATTCGCTCACGGTGGCGTCGGAAGTTTTCTTCCGTGTCTTTCTTTGTCTGGATGACAACCATTCAGATAGTTCAGGGGATTAAACTGTGGGAATACTGATCACACCATACCATCCCAGGCCTATTTTATTTTCACCAGATCCTCATGTTTAATAATGGTAGTCCACACGCTGGTTTTGCCTTCGTCCATGCGCGTCCAGATGGGGGCGATGGTGCCTTTGTGAGCAGAAATATTGTTGTAATCCCCAAAGAATTTTGTGTCCTGTGGCGTAAAAGGTTTTTCACTGATCATAACTTCTTTAAATAACGCTCCACCATTGGTAGAATAGGCGAGGTAAACATCCGTCTGATTGTCATCGTAATTTCTTCGGTCATAATAGACGATATAAATATATCCGGTGGCTTGATCGATGGTCATCCAGGGAAGATATTGGTGTTTGCCACTACCATCCTTGTTGATCCGTTGGGGAGTTGTCCAGTTATCTCCGTAATTGTGGGAACGCGTAAAAAAGATGTCGGTATCATCGGTTCCTTTACTTTGATCGGCCCAGGCAATATAAAGGCTTCCACGAAACGAACTTTTGCTTTTATCCGTCATGAGTACAGGCATACCGTTGCAACGGTCATGGCCGGGGATCGCCATATCCCACCCCCCCTTTTGCTCGGTTACCACGATATCGTTATTGAGCCAGAGATCTCCGCCGTCAAACGAACGGTCCAGAAAAATTTTCCCCTGATTAGCCCAGGCGACAAAGACTTTGCCATCAAAAGATACCGCGGGTACTGCTCCCTCTGCCGTGCTATCATTGTCGACACAATTCCCCGGCAGCTGTGAAATCTGAACCGGATCACTCCACTTCTTCCCATTCTTAGACATGCTAAACAAAATATTGGAAAAACACGATGGATCTGAATCTCCATACTTGTCAAACTGTGTCCAGGTTACAAACAAGTTCCCTTTCCCGTCTGAGGCAGGCCATTGTTTATCCTGATCTTTTGGATGATTTAATCCAATAGACTCCCCGCTTGTCCAGGTCTCTCCTCCGTCTTCCGATTGCTGTACGACAATCCGATCAAGTTTTTCGGTGTCATAGCCCCCTATCCCCCCCGTGGGGTCGGATAAATGGAAATAATAGAATATCCCTTTTGAATCTGATATGATTGAAGGATCACCGTAGACGCCAAGCGGGGAAGCCAGCTGGTTTTTTTTCCAGGTCTGACCACCATCTTTTGTAAAATAAACATTATTGAGTAC
>JAYSOP010000266.1:0-10333 GCA_043722905.1 Chryseolinea sp. | reverse complement strand
ATGTTATTGCGCCATGGCCATGTGATTGCCGAAGGATGGTGGAAGCCATTTGAAGCCCAATACAAGCATACCTTATATTCGTTAAGCAAAAGTTTTACGAGTACGGCCATCGGACTCCTGGTGAAAGAAGGTAAAATAAAAGTGGACGATCAGCTCGTATCTTTTTTCCCTGATGAATTGCCCGTGGAGATCAGCGAGAACCTGAAACAAATGAGGGTAAAAAATTTGCTGACCATGAATACAGGTCATAGTGAAGATACCACCTCAAAGATGAGAGAGGGTAGTGTGACATGGACTAAAACATTCTTATCCCTTCCCGTAGAGCATACACCAGGTTCACATTTTCTCTACAACACAGGTGCAACCTATATGCTGGGCGCCATTCTTAAAAAAATCACAGGTCAGGATCTGGAAACCTACCTTACGCCGAGATTATTCGCACCGCTGAATATCGAAGATCATGATTGGGAAACATCCCCCCAGGGACTGAACGTAGCGGGATGGGGCTTGCGCGTGAAGACCGAAGACATTGCAAAACTTGGTCAGCTATATTTGCAAAAAGGTAAATGGAACGGGAAAGAAATTTTAACGGAAGAATGGGTACATGATGCCAGTACTTATCAGACAAGTTCGCAAACGGGTGACGGTGACTGGAGCCAGGGGTATGGTTATCAGTTCTGGCGTTGCAAACCCGGATTTTACAGGGGGGATGGTGCTTTTGGTCAATATTGTGTGGTGATGCCACAGCATGACGCTGTGATTGTCGTTACCAGCGAAAGCTTTGATATGCAAAAGCAGATGGTGCTTATGTGGGAACACCTTTTGCCCGCGATGCAGCCCGCCGCGTTGCAGGAAAATAACACCCTGTCAGGAAATTTGAAAACTGATTTATCCGGCCTTGCGATTTCTGTTCCCAAAGGAACGGTTAGCGATGCTCTGTCTAAAAAGTATAACAATGTCAAATTCAAATTTAATAAGAATGAATTTGATGTTGCCTCCATGCAATTAACATTTTCAAAAGATGGCTGTGCGTTGATGATTGATTCATCCAAAGGACGGCGGACTATCCAATCCGGCTGGGAGAAATGGGTGACAAGTAAGGAAAGTGCTGCCTATCCTTTTGCCGTAAGCAACAGAAATCCTGTTCCTTCAAAAATTGCCGCAACAGCCACATGGAGTTCCGAAAATACGCTGATGCTAAATCTGAAATTTATAGAGGCGATGCACGGTGATAAGATAAGCTTCGTGTTTAACGAGCATGGTGTTTCTGTTGAATTGTTAAACAGTGTTTCCGAGTATGGTAAGAACAATCCTGAAAAACGCCAGAAACTGGAAGGCACTATTATTTAGAAATCCAATTGCAGTCATGCCAGAGGGACAAAGGCAAAAACAGAATTCCAATATATCACAATGGAATACAAACAATACTCTATGAAACTTTGTGCCTCCTCCGTGACCTCTGTGTTATGGATTTAAAATTCGTGAGCACGTTATTCAAACATATCAAGTTTGTTCCCATCAAACGACGCGAATACCATACTTGGATGTGAATCGATGTGAAAAGTATTCCCTTTTTTGTCGATGGCGATAGCACCTGCGAAACCATCGAATGGCTTCAGCTCGTCAAAGGTCCTTTCGCAGGCCTCACGGAGAGAGAGCCCATCCGTTACACGTGTGACAATTTTAGTCGCCACAGCCCCGCTGACAATATCCTCACCTACTCCCGTGCACGATACTCCACAAACGCCATTCGCAAAATTACCAGCCACAGTGGCTGAATCGGATACTCTTCCAGGCATTTCAAAACCTTTTCCGCCAGTAGAAGTAGCTGCGGCAAGACTGCCTTCGTTGTCCAGCACAACACACCCTACCGTTCCTAGTCCTGCAGCACCACGTTTGGCCTCAAACTCTTTTCTTCGTTGCGTAGTTTCTGTTTTAAAAAAGCCAAAGCCCTGCATGCGCGCAAATTGAATAGCACCTTCGCCACCGAGAACCCGGTCCTCGAAAAGCAACAGACGTTCTGCCACACGAATGGGATTTTTCACATCTTCAATATTGATCACACCCGTAAATTTTAAACTCACGCCGTCCATCAGGGAAGCGCTCATCCGGATCTTTCCATCGCGCTGAATTTGAGAACCGATGCCCGCGTTGAATAGGTCACAATCTTCCAACAGTTCAGTAACATATACAACGGACTCCAGTGCCGTATGGTCCTGAATATACAGGTATCCCTTCTTAACAATATCTGAAAGCGCTTTTTGCTTTGCTTTTTTTATGGTGTCCGACGTTTCGGCCTCACTGAAGAATCCCCCGTGAAGTATAATTTTTGGTTCGCCCATCAATCCGGAGGTAAATTTTTTAACAGGAGGGTTCTGTCATTTTTGTGAACCGTGAGCTTATGCGTTTCGAGATTATAAAGGCTGCCCTTCGCCATCACGTGAACAACCAGATGTTCAATAGAGATAGGTTCTCCCAATTCAATTTCCGTCAGGTTCGTGTCGTTGATAAACCGGCCATCGACCAGGATTACCAACCCTGACCCTAAAGCCTCCATTTTTTTTCCGCCGATGATCAGCAAGCCTGTATCTTCGCCCAGTCCTATGCCCAGGATCATGGGGTTACCCACTACTGCTTGAAATAATCTTCCTATCCGACCACGCTGAACAAAATGCGTATCGATAATAACATGGTTGATCAATCCAAGGCCACTGGTGATTTGGACTTCTCCTTTTAACAACGCCTCCGTTGCCGAGCCCTGATAAATCATATTATGAGAACAGGCCGCCGCCCCGGCGGAAGTACCGGCAATAACAACCTCTTCATTATTATACCTCTCCAGCAATGACCTGTGAAATGCGGTTCCTCCCAAAATAGAAGTAAGGCGGAGCTGATCCCCTCCTGTAAACATCACAATGTCGGCCTGCGCAAGGCGGTCATTTACCTCCCTGGAATTCGCTTCCTCGCGTGTTTTTATTCCCAGCAATCCGAGGTTCATGGCTCCCAGGTAATGAAAAGCCTTCTCATATTCATGTCCTACTTCCTCGGGGATCTGCGAAGCCGTAGTAATTACTTCAATCCGGGATTCACTATTCTGGCCGGATTCGGTAATGATCCGTCTGAGAATTCCCCGTTCGAAAAAATTGAAGTTCGTCTGAATACCCTTTTCGTCATTTTTTTCGGTAAAACTGCCTTTATCGACTGCTCCACCGACCACAATGAGTTTACCCTTTGGTACCATATGCCATCGATTGTTAAAAAAATTATAGCAATGTTAATGGATTCGGGTCTATTAGCAATTTGAATTCAAGAATTACTTGCTTAACCTTAGCTGGGTAAAGCATATCCTTCATTAATTTCCGTTCATGAAAATACTTAAAATCCAGGCCCTTCGCGGTCCTAATATATGGAGTGTAAACCGGAAGAAACTCATTCAGATGCGCCTGGATATCGAGGATCTTGAAGACCGACCTACAGACAAGATTGATGGATTCGGAAAAAGATTAGAGAAAATGTTTCCCAGCATGTATGAACACCGCTGTTCAGAAGGGAAGCCGGGAGGTTTCTTTTACCGGGTGGAAAAAGGAACCTGGATGGGTCACGTCATCGAGCACATCGCACTGGAGATCCAAAGCCTTGCCGGAATGGAAACGGGTTTCGGACGCACCCGTGAAACCAAGACCAGGGGCATCTACAATGTGGTCTTTAGCTATGCTGAAGAAAACGTTGGGATGTATGCAGGAGAGGCTTCTGTGCGTATAGCCGAGGCGTTGATCAACGGAACTGACTATGACCCGGGTACTGACATCCAGAAAATGCGTGAAATACGCGAAGAAGTACGACTTGGACCAAGCACCTCTTCATTGGTGGATGAAGCTGTGTCGCGCGAAATTCCATGGATCCGACTCGGTTCAAACTCCCTTATACAACTTGGTTATGGCGTGAACCAGGTTCGCTTTCAGGCTACCATCACACAGAACACCAGTCACATTGCCGTTGATGTCGCCGGAAATAAAGCGCAGACAAAACGACTTCTGAGCATGGCTGCCATTCCCGTTGCTCTTGGTGAAATCTGTGCTTCAGAGGAGGAGCTTCAGAACACTATTGGCCGGATTGGTTATCCCATCGTCATCAAGCCACTCGATGGGAATCATGGCAAAGGTGCCTCCATCAATATTAATGTTTGGCAAAAAGCGGTGGAAGGTCTTCATCATGCACAAGCCTACTCAAATAGGGTAATCGTCGAGCGATTTATTGTCGGCCATGATTACCGGATTCTGGTCATCAACAACCAGGTTGTTGCCGCCGCACAGCGAGTTCCAGCCAGGGTGATCGGTGACGGATTGCATACCATTCAACAGCTCATTGACATAGAAAATAAAGATCCACGGAGAGGGTATGGGCATGAAAATGTGTTGACAGAAATCACCGTCGACCGTGATACGCTTGATCTGCTGGCCCAAAAGAATTATAGTCTTGACACAGCTCCGCTTAAAGATGAGATTGTGTATCTGAAATCGACTGCCAACCTCAGCACCGGTGGCACTTCCATTGATGTTACCGACATGATGCACCCGGAAAATATTTTCGTCGCCGAACGGATTGCCCGTGTCATCGGACTGGACATTTGTGGTATTGATATTATGGCACCTAACCTGACACAGCCCCTGAAAGATAGCGGTGGGGTAGTGCTGGAAGTTAATGCCGCGCCTGGATTTCGCATGCACCTCGCCCCTTCCGAAGGCCTGCCCCGGAATGTTGCCGCACCCGTGATTGATATGCTATATCCTCCAGGAAAGCCATCGAGAATCCCCATTATTGCCGTCACCGGAACAAATGGCAAGACCACCACTACACGGCTACTGGCACACATCATCAAAAATATCGGCTACCGCGTTGGATTTACCACATCAGATGGTATCTATGTCCATAATCATCTGCTGGAAAAAGGTGACACAACCGGGCCTCTGAGTGCAGAATTTATATTGAAGGACCCTACAGTGGAATTTGCCGTACTGGAGACTGCCCGTGGCGGCATATTAAGGTCCGGACTTGGTTTTAGTCTGTGTGATATCGGTATTGTTACCAACATCACGGAAGACCATCTTGGCATCAGTGATATTGAAAACCTGGAAGATCTCGCTCGTGTAAAGTCTGTTGTGGTGCGAAGTGTAAAGCAGGAGGGATGGGCTGTGCTGAATGCTGAAGATGAAGGGTGTGTTGGCCTTGCTCGCACGCTCGACTGCAAGGTCGCTTATTTCAGTATGATGGAAGATCACCCCGTCATCGCCGAGCATTGTAAAACAGGAGGGATTGCCGCGGTATATGAGAACGGATTTGTTACGATCAAGAAGGGTGACTGGAAGATCCGGATCGAAAAAGTAACTACGATACCCCTTACATTCGGCGGACGGGCAAAATTCATGATCAGTAATATCCTGGCAGCGTCCCTCGCGGCTTACTTATACGGATTTAAAACGGAAAGCATTCGACTCTCGCTCAACACATTTATCCCATCCCCTGCCCTCACACCAGGACGAATGAACATTTTTAACTTCAAAGATTTTACAGTAATGATCGACTTCGCACATAACCCTGCAGGATTCATTGCAATCGAGGAGTTTCTAAGTACCGTTCATTCACCCAAAAAGATTGGGATCATGGCCGGTGTTGGAGACCGTCGCGATCAGGATATTGTAGAGATAGGAAGGCTTGGGGCTAAAATGTTTGATCACATTATCATCCGGCAGGAGAAACATTTGCGCGGAAGGCTGGAAGAGAACATTATCGAGTTAGTGGTACGGGGAATCAAATCGGTTGACAGACAAGTGACGTATGAAACTATTCCCAAGGAAGTAGAGGCGATTAAACACGCCATTTCCATTGCGGAGCCTGGTACGTTCATAGTAGCGTTAAGCGATGTCGTTACCAACGCGATCGATATTGTACAGGAGTACCTTGATAAAGAAGCGGGGATTTAAAATAATATTGGTCAAAACCTTTGCGCAAGCCTGGTTATTCAAATTAGATTTCAATACACCAGAACACTAAGGGCTCGTACATAGTCAACTTAGTAAAGTGTAGCAATCGCCATGAAAACAATCAAATGAAATACCCTTAACGTTTAGCTTATAGATCATCCTAAATTCTATTTCTTCACTATAAAAAATACTATTATGATTATCCTACACGACATTTTTATTTGCAAACCCGGCAATGCTTCGAAGCTGGCAAAAAAATTCAAAGAGGCCATGACGGGTAGTGCCGACTTAGTCAACATCATGACCGACATGACCGGTCAGTACAATAAAGTTGTCGTCGTTAGCCAGTATGAAAACCTTCATGCTTATGAAAAGAGTTGGGATAAATACAAAGCAGACTCCCCTGAAATGAAAAAAATGACAGACGCTATGGCGGGGTATCAGGAATTGTACCTCACTGGTTCGCGTGAAATTTATCAGATTGCGTAGATGTAAAAATCCACAACAACTGGTTTATGGTTCACTTCTCAGATAGGGTTCGCAGGCGTGGATACGATTTCCTTTGCTGACATTCAGATTGGAAACCCCGAATTCGGCTATCACCAAAATCAAACTTTTGTCCATTAACGAACGGTATTTTACGGAACTGAACACTGTAGAAATACGGAAAATCAGATAATGAATGTCTGATCATCCTTAAGCCCCTCGCGGTAAACGGTATAATACTTGCCAATGAAGAAGGGTCTTAAATCCCTTCATTATGCTTCGCAATTACTTTAAGATTGCAATCCGCAGTTTCATCCAGCAAAAATATTTTTCACTGATCAATACGTTGGGCCTGGCCCTCGGTACGGCTGCATGTATTCTCATTCTCTTTTTTGTTAATGAGGAGATAAGTTACGAAAGAGGTTTTGAAAAGAATAAACAGATATACCGGCTTGTCGAAGATTTTCCTATGGGCACCCACTTGTCACGCTCGGCAACTGTGCCGTTTCCGACGAAGAACAATCTAATGAATGATTTTCCGCAAATCACGAATGCCGCCATTATCTACAGGCCCGCAAGCTGGGGCCAGACCCCTGTATTAAAATTAGAAGACCATGAATATTTTGAAGACAATTTCATTTTTGCAGAAAATAGTTTTCTTGAGATCTACCAGTTTACGTTTATTAAGGGAGATCCTCAAAAGGCTTTAAAGGGTCCGAACGAATTATTGCTGACAGCTACCGCAGCTAAAAAATATTTTGGCGAAGCTGATCCCATTGGCAAACGACTTAGCCTGAATAATTTTCGCGATCTGGAAGTAGTAGGTGTCATAGCAGACCTACCGGAGAACACCCACCTCGAATTCGATATGATCTGTTCCTTTGAGACATTCAAAACTTTTTTCAATAACCCTCAATTTTTTGAAACACAATGGGTATGGGTTGCCGCCTGGATGTACTTTACGGTTGAGCATGAAGCGGATGCAGAAAAAATAAGCCAGGGCCTTCCTGCTTTTGTAAAGGCTCATTTCCCACAAAACCTGGCAGACGGAGGGGTGGTGTTGCGGATGCAAAAAGCAAACGATGTCCACTTAAACTCTGCTCTCGAATTGGAGTTCGAACAGAACGGAAACATCCAGCATGTTTATCTTTTTTCCTTTATCGCCATGCTTATTCTTTTGATCGCCGTCATTAATTTTATGAACCTTGCCACAGCACGCGCGGCAAAGCGGGCCAAAGAAGTCGGACTAAGAAAAGTTTTGGGAGCCCATAAAAAAATGCTGATTGCTCAATTTATGGGTGAGGCAGTGCTAACAAGTTTACTTGCGCTGCTTATCTCAATCGGCATCATTTATACTGCACTTCCCTGGTTTAATGACCTTACCGGAAAAAACATTTCGATCAATTTGTTTCAAAACCTCCCTCTGCTCGGTGGCATTATTTTGCTCGGTATTGTAGTAGGACTTTTCGCAGGGAGTTACCCAGCGCTGGTCCTGTCTTCTTTTCAGCCCACAGAAGTATTAAAAGGAAAGTCGGGAATGTCAGGTACAAAAAATATCCTCCGCAAAAGCCTGGTGGTAAGTCAATTTGTTATTTCGATCTCCCTGATTATTTGCATTGGTATCGTGTATAAGCAGCTTCATTACATTCACAATAAGGATATGGGATTTAATAAAGATCAGATCATCATGGCCGACTTTGGATTTAATTTATTCAACAAATACGAAGCTTTTAAATCCGAACTTCTGAAAAATCACGAGATACAAGCAGTGAGCTTATTGGGTGGAAGCGTACCAGGCAAAGAGGAAGTGATTGAAAATGCATTCGTGCCAGGCGGCATGCCGCAGGACCAACAGCAATGGTTCAGTGTGATGTTTACCGGCCATGATTTCGAAAAAATTCTTGACGTAGAATTTATTCAGGGCCATTCTTTTGTAATCGGAAATTCAACCGACTCGCTAGGGTATATTCTGAACGAGTCTGCTGCTAAAGCATTGGGTTGGGGAGAGGATGTTGTGGGAAGGACGCTGGATCAGATTGGAAATGGCAACCTCCAGGGCAGCGGAACGGTGATTGGTTTAGTGAAAGACTTTCATTATCAGCCATTGTATGTTCCCATCAAACCCCTGGTAATCCGCATTGGAGGAAATGTGCTCTCAGTTAAAGTTAAGTCAGACGATCTTGCTGGTACCATCGCATCGATGGAAAAAGAATGGACAAGGCAATTTGAAGGAAACCCCTTCCGGTACTCATTTATGGATGACAATTTTAATAAGTTGTACGCAAAAGAAGATAAGTTCGGCAGAACGATTCAATATTTTTCAGTGCTTGCCGTTTTCATAGCTTGCTTAGGGTTGTTGGGATTGTCTTCCTATTCAACTGAAAGTCGCAGAAAAGAAATAGGGGTGAGAAAAGTAAATGGCGCCAGCACATTTGAACTGGTAACGTTGCTGATCAAAGAATTTTCTTTACTCGTTCTGATCGCTTTCGCCATCTCAGTACCCGTGGCTTATTATTTCAGTAAGCTCTGGCTGGATAACTTTGCCTATAAAACGGATATCGGAGTATTCATTTTCATATTAGCCGGTGCAATTTCTTTGCTAATGGCTATACTCACTGTGAGCTATCATACCATCAGGGCGGCCAGGGCCAATCCGGTGAAGTCGCTGAGGTATGAATAGATATTTAACGCCAGCTTTAAAACCAGAAGAAAAGGAAGTGCAAATAAAAAAAGCGCGACGTTAGTCGCGCTTCTGAGATGATAAAACCTTTATAAAAGGCTAGATCATTTGAAATGTAATAGGGATGGTAAATTTAACATCTACCGGTTTACCTTGCTGACTTCCTGGAATCCAGTTAGGCATCGAGGTAACGACACGGATCGCTTCAGTGCGAAAGCTCTGGTCTACCGACATACTTGTTTCATCTGTCACCTCAACTTCGCGTACCGTTCCGTTTGAAGCTACCACGAAGTCAACAAACACAGTGCCTTCGAGATCATTTTCTTCTGCCTCTTTAGGAAATTTTACATTGTCACGAAGAAATTCCATCATAGCCTTTTCGCCTCCATTAAAAGAAGGGGCAATCTCGGCCTTGTAGAATACAATCTTCCCACTTGCATTGGTGTAGGTCGGCGTGCTTTTGGCCAATTTATCAAATTCGATTCTACGCAATTCCATGCGTTCAGCTCTTTCCTTCTCAAGTTTGGCTTTTCTTTCAGCCACGGTAAGCACGACTGTTGCTTTTTTCGCAGACACTTCAGCATCAGCAGATTCTTCATTTTTCTTTGATTCAGATCCACATGCCTGGGCCACAAAAAGTACAATCGCTAAAATAAAAACATTTAAATTCATTTTCATTGGTAACGGGGTTAGTGTGTATTGCTACTCTTGAATTATAATAATCCTGTTTTTCAGAATAGCTTACAAAGGAGCAATTATTGTCGCTTCCTATTGTTGTATACTTCAATATCTATGTTACATATCTTACAGTTTTAACTTAATACGCCTTTTTTGGCACTCTAAGGGGCGAAGTGTTTCTATTAGTTGAAGGAAATAGGTATTAAGACTTTTCAAATCTGGTTTGAAAGACTGAGTGCAAGTGTGAAGAAGCGGCATAAGGCGACTATAAAACGAAGCAGCCTTTAAAAGCTGAAAATTTTTTTGTGCGAGGCAAATGTTTTCACAACTGTCGGTATGTCGTTAGGCTCTCAGTGCCAAGCCGATGTTAATCTTATTGTTCTCTCAGCCTCACAGGATCAGTGTAGCTGATCTCCACCTCCTGAGCATAGGGCTTTAATAATTCTCTCAGCTTTCTATCCATACCACTTTTGGCATCACCCACAAACGCCGCGTGGTCCGCAAATTT
>JAYSOP010000265.1:0-1750 GCA_043722905.1 Chryseolinea sp. | reverse complement strand
TACTCCGATCAATGAGCCACTGACCACAGCAAGGTTTTGCGGACTATACGGTTTATGGTTTCCGCATCGTAAAAATGACCGAACTTTTGTGCAGGCCTTGTTGAATGAAATGAAGGGTGTGGTTATGTCAATGCAGGAAATTCGAAAGATTAATCCTGACGCTAAGCTTGTTCAAACAGAGGACCTCGCCAAAATATACAGTACACGCAAGCTTGCCTACCAGGCAAGGTTTGAAAATCGCAGGCGCTGGCTTACCTATGATTTCCTGTGTGGGATGGTAAACCCACAACATCCGCTATGGAGATATTTTTTGAAATCAGGGGCGACTGAAAGTTCCTTATATTTTTTTATAGACAATCCATGTCCTCCGGATATTATTGGCGTGGACTACTATGCAACCTCAGAACGTTTTCTGGATGAGTCCCTGGAAAAATATCCCCGTGAAAAGCACGGATCGAATCATCGGCAAAGATATGCTGATGTCGAAGCTTTTCGGGTAAGACATAATAATCCATCCGGAATTAAAATACTGCTGGAGGAATGCTGGCAGAGATATAAGATTCCCATGGCAGTAACAGAAGTCCACATCAACTGCGATTTTGATAATCAGGTCCGGTGGTTTACCGAAATCCGTGATACCTGCACAACCCTGATGCAACAAGGTGTGGAAATAAAAGCCGTCACTGCATGGGCATTGTTTGGTTCGTTTGGATGGAATAAACTATTAACCCAGGCTGCAGGCGAATATGAATCGGGGGTTTTTGATATTGCTTCCGGAGCGCCAGTACCAACGCCGCTGGCGGACTATTTGACCCTGATCTCTGGCGATCCTGAATATATTCACCCGGCCCAAACGGAAAAAGGTTGGTGGCATCAGGAAGATCGTTTTATTTTTGATAACTATCCTGAACTCATTTACGAGGACATGCTTTGAAATGTTTCCAGCCGTTTACGATCCCATATCACCTAGAATGGGAACAGAAATTGTAAAGTCTGTCAAAAAGTTTTATGCAAAAAGGAGGAAAAAAGAGACCTTTAAGAAAACCCCAAAGTCAAAGCCGCCCTGGTCAGGAGTCAAAGATGAATCCGGTTCCAGTGGCCACCACTCATCGTGCTGGTTCGGGCAAACTGAAAGATAAAATTGTTTTTATTTCGGGTGGAGACAGTGGAATCGGTCGTGCAGTTGCCATACTGTTTGCCAAAGAAGGTGCAAAACTTGCCATATCTTATTTGAATGAACACAAGGATGCTGAAGAAACCCGCAGACTTATTGAAGAAGCAAAGGGTGAATGCTTGTTGATTCCAGGGGACCTGAGCAGAGAAATCAATTGCGTTCGCGCTGTCAACAAGACGGTAAAAAAGTACGGAGCAATAGATGTATTGATTAATAATGCCGCTGTCCATTATGAAGTAAAGAATCCGGAGGACATCAGTTCAGAGCAACTGGTGAAAACCTTTGCCACAAATTTTTTTTCTTATGTATGGATCACACAAGCTGCTTTGCCACACATCCCGGAAGGAGGATGCATTATCAATACAGCCTCCGTTACAGCTTATCGGGGTAGTCCTTCCCTGATTGATTATGCTTCCACAAAAGGAGCCATCGTAAGTTTTACCCGGAGCCTTTCTTCTAACCTTATCAAGCGAAAGATCAGAGTAAACGGCGTTGCCCCAGGTCCAATCTGGACGCCTTTAATTGTTTCCACTTTTAAGCCTGATAAAGTTGCCGACTTTGGGAGCGACGTCCCCA
>JAYSOP010000264.1:0-3537 GCA_043722905.1 Chryseolinea sp. | reverse complement strand
GTCAATCACACCTCCCTGGTTCAAAAGACCCATCTTACCGATACGCTGAAATCACGGGGTATAACGATCAAAAAAGTTTTTGCGCCTGAACACGGCTTTAGGGGAGCTGCGGCGGATGGTGAAGAAATAAAAGATGGCACGGATATAAAAACTGGATTATCAGTAGTTTCACTTTATGGCAACAATCGGAAACCTTCGCCAGAACAACTCGCCGATGTTGACGTAGTGGTTTTTGACATTCAGGATGTCGGTACCCGATTTTACACGTATATCAGTACCATGCATTATGTGATGGAAGCCTGTGCAGAGCAAGGTAAAAAGTTAATTGTTCTGGACCGGCCGAATCCCAATGGCAGTTATATCGATGGCCCGTTGCGTTTGCCATCACTAAAATCATTTGTAGGAATGCATCCCATTCCCATAGTCCATGGGTTGACGGTTGGGGAATTGGCGCAAATGATCAATGGAGAAGGGTGGCTTGAAAAAGGATTGACTTGCGATCTGGAAATCATCCGCATACAAAACTGGAACCATGAAAGCTTTTATTCCCTACCGGTGAAGCCTTCACCGAACTTACCCAATGACCAGGCTGTGAAACTCTATCCCTCTCTTTGTCTGTTTGAAGGAACCGTGGTTAGCATTGGCCGCGGAACAGAAACGCCCTACCTGATCATCGGTAACCCTGAGTTTTCAGATCTACCATTTGAGTTTACACCTAAAGCGATGCCTGGGATGTCCAATAATCCTCCACATGAGGGGAAACTCTGTTATGGTCTGGATCTCAGTACGGTCTCGGTGCAACCGGCGATCAATCTCCAATACCTTCTTGACTTTTATCAAAAATATGCGGGGAAGGAAAAATTCTTTACTGCTTATTTTAATACGTTGGCAGGAACACCCGAACTCCAAAAACAGATCCGGGACGGTTTTACTGAATCACAGATCAAGGCAACCTGGCAAAAAGATTTAGACCGCTACCGGGAGATGAGAAAAAAGTATCTGCTCTACCCTTAAAACGTCGGCCCGACAACCATGCGTAATTTCTCATGCCGAAATCCGAAAAAGTAAAAGACATCCTAAAAATCCTGGACAAATATTTCCCTGATCCGGACATTCCATTAGACCATAAGGATGCCTACACGTTGCTGATCTCTGTAGTGCTCTCGGCCCAATGTACAGACGAACGGGTGAACAAGACTACCCCCTACTTGTTCAGCCTCGCAGACAATCCATTCGACATGGCTAACATCTCCGTTGATGAGATCAGGGAGGCTATCAAACCCTGTGGATTATCTCCCGCAAAATCAAATGCGATCAGCAAACTTTCCGAGATCCTCGTCGAAAAATATGATGGAAAAGTTCCGAATACTTTCGAAGCATTGGAGTCTTTGCCTGGTGTTGGCCACAAAACAGCATCGGTGGTGATGACGCAAATTTTTGGGCTACCCGCGTTTCCTGTGGATACCCATATTCACCGTTTGGCTTACCGTTGGGGGTTGTCCAATGGCCGAAGCGTGGAACAAACAGAAAGGGATCTTAAACGACTCATTCCGCAGGAGAAATGGGATAAAGCGCACCTTCAGTTTATCTATTTTGGCAGGAAATTTTGCCCGGCGCGTGGACATAAGTGGAGTGTTTGTCCTATATGCACAAAGCACATGCGTAAAAGTTTAAGGACAGAAGCATGAACCATTTTTAGAATTTTTTTTTAACGACAGAAGTTTTTTAGAACATATTTAGCGGTTTGATAAACAGGTCTGTTGTACGTTGGGGTGATTGTATCAAATTCTGATGGTAATCACTTGACTGATGGCTACGCGTGATCCAAATTTCAGGTGGCACCTACGGAGCCGAATTCGGTTTTCGCTCGATTTTCTAAAAACAGGAAACTCCTGACGGAGTTGTGATTGACGTAACAAATTCCGGCTAACCGGAAATAAGATCTGAGCAAATAAATCTGAATTGAACCATCACCCCCGACTAAGCCTGTTGTTTCAGCTCCGTTAGGAGGTCCCTGTTTATAGAAAAGATCAACGGACAGCTTCGGCTCCATAGGAGCCACCTAAAAATTCGCTATGGAAAAGGTTCTTTCAATTATCTACACTCGTTATTAAAATAACCATCAAAGGAAATATATTCATACTCTCACTCACCTCGCATCGGTAATCCAATATATTCATGATCATGGTAAAAGAACATTTCTTCAGGTACTTAAATTTCTTGCAAACGAAATACTGTTTAAGGAAAAATATCTATTCAATTTATTGGGTGATCATTCTATTTTTTTAATCCCCTCAAGTCAAGGCATGAGCCAAATTTCAGTGGCACCTACGGAGCCGGAATTCGGTTTCAGTACCATTTTCTAGATACAGGAAACTCCTGACGGAGTTGTAGTGAGGTAAGAAATTAATTGTTATCGTATCGCCGCGACACTCCGGCCAACCGGAAATAAGACTGGAGCAAATAAATCTGAATTAACAATAAACCCCGACTAAGCCTGTTGAGCTCCGCTAGGAGCTCCCTGTTTATAGAAAAGATCAACGCACAGATCTGGCTCCATTAGGAGCCGCCTAAAAATTCGATCTGGAAAAAGTGCTTTCAAATTGCCTGGACCCGTCATTAAAATAACGATTAAAGGAAATATATTCATGATCTTGAGAAAAGAACATTTCACCAGGAGTACCGAATTTTTTTCAAAAACCTGAATACTTTTTGAGAGAAAATACCTGTTCAGTTTTTTGCATGATCGTTCTGAAATTCAATGTCATGAACTTCCAAACTGATTCAATTTCAGGTGGCTGCTCGATAGACAGAGTTCAGTTTCATTTGATTTCCATTATAGCGTTCGCATTGGGGTAAGAAATTTTCCATTCTGATTGCATTTCTACCCAGCCTTGTAAGAAGCTGAGCCGCCTATTCATTTCTTTACAGGGAAAACCAAATACATGAACTACCCTTCGTAAATCAGCTTTTTTAGCGAAAAATTGGATTAAAAGTTCATATTTGCACCATTAATAGAACAACATGGAGCGATTGAAAATCATATTTATGGGCACTCCGGAATTCGCCGTTCCCAGCCTTCAAATATTGGTACAAAACCACTTCCAGGTTGTCGCCGTCATTACGGCCCCTGATAAGCCACAGGGCCGTGGGCAAAAAATTAATTTCTCGCCCGTAAAAGCCTGCGCACTTCAACATAACATACCGGTTTTGCAGCCGACCAATCTAAAATCGCCTGAATTCATTGACCAACTGAGCACTTTCCAGGCAGACCTGCAGGTGGTCGTTGCTTTTCGCATGCTGCCGGAAGTTGTCTGGCGCATGCCGCCAATGGGAACCTTTAACCTTCACGCTTCGCTCCTTCCACAATACCGGGGCGCAGCCCCCATTAACTGGGCGATCATCAACGGTGAAAAAGAAACCGGGGTAACCACTTTTTTTCTTAGACAAGACATTGACACAGGAAGCATTATTTTCCAGGAGAAAGAAACTATTCACAATGATGATGATGCGGGAACTTTATATGAACGCCTGATG
>JAYSOP010000263.1:0-4107 GCA_043722905.1 Chryseolinea sp. | reverse complement strand
AGAGATTTCAGTACTATTCACCTGGCGAACAACCACCTCGTCACTGAAATAAAGTGTAAGGCCAACGATCAATCCCAGGCCCACCTGCCCTACGATTTTGAATTTTCCGGCAAGTCCTTTTTTATCCTTTTTGAATACCTTGATGTAGTCATCCAGAAATCCGATCATCCCCAGCCAGACCGTTGTAATGATCAGCAGGATAATATAAACGTTATCAATCCTGGCCAGTAAAATTGTGGGGATCAAAATGGCGGCGATAATAATAAAACCGCCCATTGTAGGAGTGCCCTTCTTTTGCAATTGTCCATGAAGGCCAAGGTCGCGGATATCTTCACCAACCTGCTTTCGGCGCAAATAATTAATGAGGCTCTTCCCAAACGTGATCGTTATGAGCAGGGAAAGGAATGCCGCCATCCCCGCACGGAAAGAGATGTATTGAAATACCCCCGCACCCGGAAAGTCAAGCCCATTAAGATATTCAAACAAATAGTAAAGCATTACCTTTTAATTATCGTTATCTGTTAACAGTTTTAGCATACGTGCCATGACTTCCTTATCATCGAATGGATATTTCACACCTTTTATTTCCTGGTAAGTTTCATGCCCTTTACCCGCTACCAGGACAATGTCGTTTTCGCGTGCCATCATACAGGCAGTCTTTATAGCTTCTTCACGATCTGCCAGCACCAAAGTTTTTCTGGTTTCCGTCGGAAGCACTCCCGTCTGCATTTCGCGAATAATATCCAGGGGATCCTCGTCTCTTGGGTTATCGGAAGTTAACACAACCTTGTCGCTGAGTTTACAGGCAATGGATGCCATCAAAGGTCGTTTGGTCTTATCGCGATTTCCGCCGCAACCTACCACTGTAATAACCTGTTCATTTCCTGTGCGGAAAGTAGCGATGGTCTCCAGCACATTCTTTAAAGCGTCAGGTGTATGGGCGTAGTCAACGATTGCCGTAATTTTGGAGCCGGGTAAAACCCTTTCGAACCTTCCGGGTGCCCCCGCAAGAGCTGACAGTTGAACCAGTACTTCATCAGAATCTTCCCCAAGCAAAACTGCGGCGCCATAAACGCCGACCAAATTGTAGGCATTAAAATCACCGATCATTTTAAACCATACGTTTTTACCCGCGATCTCCAACTCCAAACCTTCGATTGAGTTCGTGATGATTTTGGCCTTGTAGTCAACCATCTTCTTAAGACCGAAAGTATATTTTGATGCGCGCGTATTTTGCAACATGACCATTCCCCGTTTATCGTCGGCATTGACGAGAGCAAAGGCATCGCTGTTTAAATCATCAAAATACTTCTTCTTGGCTTTAATATAATTCTCAAACGTCTTATGATAATCAAGATGATCGTGAGTGATGTTGGTAAATAAAGCTCCTGCATACTTTAATCCGGCAATGCGGTCCTGATCAATAGCATGCGAACTCACCTCCATGAAGGCATGGGTGCACCCCGCCTTTACCATATTTTTCAACAACTCATTTAGCTGAATAGGATCAGGTGTTGTATGTGTGGATGGAACAACCTGATCAACGATCCGGTTTTCAACCGTTGAGATAAGTCCTGCGTTGTAACCCAAAGCAGAGAAAAGCTGATACAACAGGGTAACCGTGGTGGTCTTTCCATTGGTGCCTGTCACACCTACTAATTTCAATTTCGAACCAGGGTTGCCATAAAAATTGGAGGCCATGACACCCAGCGCATGTGCGGTGTTCTTAACGGTTACATAGGAAATGGATTCATTAATAGTAGCCGGTAATTTTTCACAGACAATGGCGCTGGCACCCAATGCAATTGCTTTTTGGATATAATCATGACCATCAGAAAGGGTGCCGCTTACCGCGACAAAAACAGAATCCGGCAATACCTTGCGGGAATCAAAAGATAACCCCTTCACTTCTCTATCCATATCTCCCAGGGATGAAGTGAGGGAAACTTTATACAATATTTCTTTTAATTCAGGCACTGTTTGTATTTATCCTAACCTTAAAAATATTTTATCACCTTTTGACACGCGGGATCCGGCGTTCAGGGATTGTTTTACCACACGCCCCTTGCCTTCGTAAATAACTTTTAACCCGCTTTTTTCCAATAAATAAATGGCATCCCGGAAGGTCATTCCGTTGACATCGGGCACAATATCTTTTCCCTGCAGATTTTTATTCCAATTCACTCCACTCCCGCTACGACTAGTGCGAACCCACTCTTCATCGGTTAAGGTGTGATTGGAAATACCCAGTTCATTACAAAGCAATGTCAGTTCCTGCTGATTACCCGCTTTTATCACCGGCAAAACGTCATCCTCAACAATTTTTTTGTTGGTCATTGGTTCATGAATATTGATGTCGCGCGCATAAATATTATCAGCGATTTCCTTAAACACAGGTGCGGCAACATTACTTCCATACTGATACCACCCCCGAGGATTCTTGATTAATACCATCGCGCTGTATTTCGGATTGTGCGCTGGAAAATATCCGACAAATGAAGTGATGTATTTTTTTGTGTACCGACCATTTTCCAGGATCTGAGCAGTACCGGTTTTACCAGCAATACGGTAATGGGTTCCCTTAATATTTTTTGCTGTTCCTTTTTCAACAACACCTTCGAGAAGCAAATGTAGTTTATCCAAAGTCGCAGCGGAACAGATCCGTTTGTTGATCACATCCGTTTTAAACGTTTCTTCCTCTTCGTCAGCTTTTTTTACTGCCTTTACTATCACGGGTTTAATCATGATCCCATCGTTCGCGACGGCATTATACAAAGCAAGGGTATGAAGCGGTGTAATTTCAAATCCATATCCATAAGCCATCCACGGAAGACTGATGCCACTCCAACCTTTATCGCCCGGACGTTTTATTTTCGGATCGGGTTCACCTGCTATCTGGATACCCAATGGTTTTGAGAGATTCAGCTTGTCAAGGTAATTCACAAAACTGGAGGGCTTTAACCCAAAATGCTCGTCCACCAATCTCGCCATGGCAACATTCGACGAGTGCTCAAATGCCTCCTGAATGGTTACTTTACCCAAACCGCCTTCTTCATGATCACGCACTTTAATATTGTAAAACTGGTATTCACCGTCGCCCGTGTCTATACTGTCCGTGAGCTGGATATTGGTATCCTCCAGCAACGCCATCATGGTTACCAGTTTAAAAGTAGAACCCGGCTCAAATAAACGTGCGGCAAAATTTAATTTTTCGGAGAAATTTCCATTGCCATCGGTGCTGAGATTGCTGATGGCTTTTACTTCGCCGGTGGCCACTTCCATCACCACGATCAAACCATCATCTGCATCGTGTTGTACCATCGCTTTATGCAAAGCAGTTTCAGCAACGTCCTGAAGATTAATATCTAAGGTTGTCTGAAGATCCAAACCATCTACTGCTTTGACATTATTGGCGTCGAAGATCGGTTTCCAAACACCACCGGCAATCTTCTGATAATACGCATACCCATCCTGCCCCCCCAGGTGTGAATGAAAACTATATTCCAGACCTGCGCCCTTGTCGTTTTCATTTATAAAACCGATCGTTCGCCTGCTGAGGTTTGAAAAAGGATTGTAGCGGACATCAACCTTCTCAAAGATGGCTCCTCCGCGAAGGCGACCTTCCCTGATTATCGGCCATTGCATGATGGTTTTCTTATCCTGGAAATCAATTTTTTTCCGGTTGAGTATGATGTACTGCTTCCCGGTTTCGCGGGCATCAATCAACATTCGTTTGTAATCTCTTTGTGATTTGTCTTTAAAGAAAACCGCCAGATGCCATGCCAGAGAATCCACACCTTTTTTAAACACCTCCTCTTTAGGCAGTGTAGCATCAAATGCAACCTTGTAAAACGGAAGGGAAGTGGCCAGTAAACTTCCGTTATCTGAATAAATATTTCCGCGGGTTGCCTTTACCCGCTTGTAGTCAAACGAAATGCGTTCGCCCATGGCAGCCCATTTCTCTCCTTCAACAAATTGGATATGCGCGATTTTATAGACCACCGCAAGGGCAAAGAGCATTACAAAAAGAAATGCTACACGAACACGCAGTAATATGGATTTTTTAATATTCACCCTCTTCTACAACTACTTTAAAAGGTGGAGTCA
>JAYSOP010000262.1:0-5262 GCA_043722905.1 Chryseolinea sp. | reverse complement strand
TTAACCGGACTTTTGGCAAAAAATGCTGCTCCAGGGTGGGGGAAAAGGGAACCGGTGTATCCAGACTTGCTACGCGTCTTACAGGCGCATCCAGATATTTAAATTGATGCTCTGTTATCCACGCACTGATCTCAGACCCGATGCCCCCTGTAAGCGTATCCTCATGAAGGATCAGAATCCGGTTGGTCTTTTTTACGGTTTCGGCAACAGCCTCCTTATCCCATGGTAGCAGCGTTCTCAGATCCAGAATGTCTGCGCTCACGTGGGCCATATCGGATAAAATTTCCTTAGCCCAATGAACCCCCATCCCATACGTGATAATTGAAATATCATCTCCTTCCATCACCAGATTAGCTTTACCAATTTCAACGGTGTAATAGTCAACTGGAATAAAATCTTTCACCGAGCGGTACAAAAACTTGTGTTCGAAATACATATATGGATTAGGATCTTCCAATGCGGAACACAATAACCCTTTGGCATCATATGGATTAGATGGGTAGACGATTTTCAATCCAGGTGTATGAAAAAACCAGGCCTCATTGCTTTGTGAATGGAATGGTCCTGCAGCCGTTCCGGCACCGGTTGGCATTCGAATAACAACATCCGCGCATTGACCCCAACGCCAATGAGCTTTTGCCAGATTGTTGATGATCTGATTAAAGCCCTCTGTGACAAAATCCGCAAATTGCATTTCCACCATTGACTTCATCCCTTTAATAGATAAACCCAGGCCGGCGCCAACAATTGCAGATTCGCATAAAGGTGTATTGCGCACCCTTTCTTTCCCAAACTTCTCTATAAAACCTTCCGTAATTTTAAAAACACCTCCGTACTCGGCGATGTCCTGGCCCATGAGAACCAGGTTATCAAATCGTTCCATACTTTGCCGAAGACCATCGGTGATAGCATCTATATACCGTTTTTCAGATTTTTTATCTGAAGCCGGTGGAAGGGTGATTGGCGAGAACGGAACAAAAAGATCTTGCAGCTCGCGCTGGCTTTCTGCCACTGGATGTGTTTCAAGGAAGGCTACTTCAAGGGTATCTTCTATTTCCTTCTTTATTTTTTTGCGCAACACATCACAATACTGCGCATCCAAGATCCCCTGGCCTAGAAGATAGTGTTCGTAATTCTCCAGGGGATCTTTCTTTGCCCACTCTTCCATTAATTCCTTAGGCACGTATTTCGTTCCGGAAGCTTCTTCATGCCCACGCATGCGGAAAGTTTTGCATTCAACTAAAACAGGCCTTGGATTTTCCCGCATATTTTCAGCGAGCAGGTGTATCGTATCATACACTTCGAGAATATTATTGCCATCAATACTGACCGCGTCAATACCATATCCGATCCCCTTGTCAGCAAAACTTTCACAACGAAATTGTTCGCTGCTCGGGGTTGACAATCCATATCCATTGTTTTCAATGATAAACAAAACAGGCAGATCCCACACCGCGGCGACGTTGACGGCTTCGTGAAAATCGCCCTGGCTGGTTCCCCCATCTCCATTGAAAACTGCGGTGACTTTTTTTTCCCGTTTTAATCTGCTTGCCAAAGCTATTCCATCCGCTACGCCATTCTGCGGTCCAAGATGGGAAATCATACCAACGATATGATGTTCGTTTGAACCAAAGTGAAAAGACCGGTCGCGCCCCTTCGTGTACCCGTTCATTGTTCCCTGCCACTGGGAAAATAATCTACTGAAAGGCATATTCCGTGAAGTAAAAACCCCCAGATTCCGATGCATGGGTAAAATGTATTCGTCCGCGTGAAGAGCCATCGTCAACCCTACCGATATGGCCTCCTGCCCAATGCCGCTAAACCACTTGCTGATCTTGCTTTGGCGAAGCAGAATCAACATTTTTTCTTCGATCATACGGGGGCGTAAGAGCCCTTCATAGAGTTGCTTCAACAGCTCATCGCCGTATTGCTTCCGGTTAAAATTCATATCGAGACAGGTTGAGCGGCAAGTTAAAATCTTTAGGGCAGTTCAGCACAGGGAAGTTGTTGAAACCCTTTCAATAAGAAGGAAAAGTGACGTTATTTGAAACTTATGATTCAGTTTAAAGAGTTTACCCTGCAAAATGGATTGCGGGTTATTGTACATGAAGACCCCACAGTTCAGATCGCTGTCTTGAATATATTATATGATGTAGGCTCACGGGACGAGCTTCCGGATAAAACGGGCTTTGCACATCTCTTCGAACACCTGATGTTTGGTGGCTCGATCAATATACCCAGTTATGATGAGCCATTACAGAAAGTAGGCGGAGAAAACAACGCTTTTACGAATACGGATATTACCAATTATTATTTGACGGTCCCTTCGACGAACCTGGAAACCGGCTTCTGGCTTGAGTCTGACCGGATGCTCAGCCTTTCATTTGATCCAGCGGTGTTACAAGTGCAACAAAAAGTGGTCGTTGAGGAATTCAAGCAACGCTATCTCAATCAACCTTACGGGGATGTCTGGCTAAAGTTGCGGCCACTCTGCTACCTCGAACACCCCTATCAGTGGGCCACTATTGGAAAAGAAATCGGGCACATAGAAAATGCTACGATAGAAGATGTCCGCCAGTTCTTCTTTCGATATTACGTACCGGCTAATGCGATTCTTGTCGTGGCAGGAAATGTTACCGTTGATCAGGTCAGGGATCTGTCCGAAAAATGGTTTGGGCCAATTCCCTCTCCAGCCATTTCAAAACGCAAACTTCCGGTGGAAGCCAAACAAATTTTAAAGCGAACCCTTGAAATCGAGGCCGATGTTCCAGCCAGTGCGTTGTACAAGGCCTATCACATGCCGGGGCGTTTCGATAAAGATTATTTTGCCGTCGATCTCATGAGTGACGTTTTAGCACGGGGGCAATCCAGCAGGTTGTATCAGAAACTGGTGAAAGAAAAGGAAATATTTACTTCGATATCCTCCTTCACTATGGGGTCAATTGATCCCGGGCTGGTGGTAATTAATGGTCGCGTAAAGGATGGTATCCAACTTCAGGATGCGGAAGCGGAATTGAATAGCCTGGTGGATGAAATCATCAACAAGGGGGTTGAGAACAAAGAACTGGAGAAAGTGAAAAACCAGGCTTACTCCACTCTGGAATTTGGTGAGGTGGAAGTAATGAACCGGGCGATGAACCTTGCTTTCGCAAAACTGTCCGGAGATGCTAATCACGTAAATGAAGAGAAGAAAGAAATTGATAGGGTAACATTGGACGATATTCAAAGGACCGCCGGCGAGGTTTTGGGTGAAGATAATTCGAATGTGCTGTATTATAAAAACGGCAAGCAGTAAGTCCTCCAAAATAAATTAACATGAACTGAAACACGCTAGAAAATCGTTATCTTGAGACAACAAATTTTTAGAAGTTATGGACATCCAGGGAGAGAAATTATTATTGATTGAACAGCTTCTTCAAATACGAGATGTCAGGATCATTGAACAGGTCCGGGAATTGTTAAAAAACTCTTATAGTCCCATTGTTGGGTATGAAGCCAATGGTAAACCCATCACCCAACAAGATTTTGTCAGGCAGATAGAGGAGGCAGAAAATGAATATAAATCAGGAAATCATCAAACCATAGATGAGGTAGAAAAAGAATCTGAGGCATGGTAAATGAAAAAACACTATCAGGTTGTTATTCCACCAATTGCCAAAAAATCCCTTCGTGAAATAGTTAACCACATTAAGAAAAAATCACCTGTTGCTGCTATTAAGGTCCGTAAAGAACTTATACGACTGGCTAAAAGCCTGTGTGAATTGCCAGAACGATTTTCTAAAGAAGAATATCTTTTAGATAGAGCAGGGAATTATCGGTCAGTGACTTGTTGGCACTATAAGATCATTTATAAAGTATTAACAAATGAGGTTGTGATCTTACGATTTATGCACATGAGCAGAGATCCGGAGTTGGTTAAAAAGATGGAGTAAACATGACAGTGTAAAGGACAAGCAAACAATGAAGATACGCGTAGGCATGGGCTATGATGTACACCAATTGGAAACAGGTAAAGATTTTTTTCTCGGTGGAATTCAATTGGCTTCTTCAAGAGGCGCGGTCGGTCATTCCGATGCCGATGTTTTGATTCATGCCATCTGCGATGCGCTTTTAGGTGCCGCTAACCTGCGGGATATTGGTTTTCATTTCGCCAATAATGATAACCGGTGGAAAGGGATGGATAGTAAATTTTTCCTGGCACAGGTAACCAGGATGCTCCATGAAAAAGACTGGGTCATTGAAAATGTTGATTGCACCATTTGCCTGGAGCAACCTAAAATTAATCCGCACATCGCCGAGATGAAAAGAACGCTCGCGCCATTAATGAAAATTTCCGAGGACGACATTTCGATAAAAGCCACCACCTGCGAAAAGCTCGGATATGTGGGTAGAGAAGAAGGTGTGAATGCCTATGCGGTGGCATTGATATCCAAACCATGATCCCGTCATGCCCCTTCAAATTATCACCACCTCCGATGGATCACATTCTTTACTCAATACCGAGCTAAACGAGACCTACCACTCAGTACATGGCGCCATGCGGGAGTCGATCTATGTATTTATTAAGAATGGATTGGACTATTATATGGAACAACACAACCCAAAAGAGATTGATATTCTCGAGGTCGGCTTTGGGACGGGCCTGAATACGCTGCTTACGCTCCAATACGCTATTCAAAATAATATTTATGTTCGCTACACAACTTTAGAAACTTCACCCCTGCACGAAAACATTTGGTCCCAATTGAATTTTCCTGAGGGGGAGGCATCGCGAGTCCATTTTCGTTTACTGCACGAAACGCCCTGGGGAACTTCAACTTCTTTGTTCCCGCAATTCACTTTACTCAAATTAAATGAGCCACTTCAGGATGTGACGTTTCCGGACGTTTACGATGTTGTTTACTTCGATGCTTTTGCACCCAATAAACAGCCGGAAATGTGGGAACAGCCGCTTCTGCAAAAAGTGGCAAAAAGCATGAAAGTCAACGGTGTGTTCGTTACGTATTGTGCCAAAGGAAAATTGAAAAGAGATCTGAGAGACTTGTCATTCAAGGTAGAAACCATAGCCGGACCACCTGGAAAAAGGGAAATGGTGCGCGCACTGAAAATTTGCTAAAAACTCAGCCCCGTTTTTTGAAATAATTGCAACCGATTTCGGTTAAATTCAAAAATTTGAAAATCCTACATCTCGCAAACGTTAACGTTTTGTAAATTTTAAACATTTTGGCCCAAATGTAAAAAGATTCAAAAAATTTGTTTTTA
>JAYSOP010000261.1:0-6298 GCA_043722905.1 Chryseolinea sp. | reverse complement strand
CCTATCGGGGATTTATTGAAACCGGAAGTAAGGGCCATCGCGAAAAAGATCGGATTGGTTACCGCGGATAAAAAAGATTCACAGGGATTGTGTTTTGTAGGAAAAGTGCATCTTCCGGATTTTTTACAACAAAGACTGGAACCCAAAAAAGGGAAGGTCGTGGAACTTCCCGCTGCGTCGTCGGCTTTTCATAATGGTTACGCGGATGACGATCTTACGGGATTAACGACTCCTTATTCGTTGGATCCATTGCAGGGGAAAATTGTAGGTGAACACAACGGGGCGCATTACTACACCATTGGACAACGCAAAGGTTTAAACCTCGGTGGAAACGCGAAACCCTTGTTTGTCATTGGAACCGATACCGTGGAGAACATCATTTTTACGGGCATGGGTGAAGATCATCCCGGCCTTTACAGGAAGGGATTATTTGTTCCGGCGGCAGATGAGCATTGGGTACGACCCGATTTGAAATTACAGGTTGGTGAAACGCGTAAAAGTTTATCAAGAATTCGTTACCGCCAGAAACTTGAATGTTGTACCCTTCACAAAAAAGAAGAAGGGCTGTACATTATTTTTGACAAACCACAGAAGAGCATCACCCCAGGTCAGTTTGCTGCCTGGTATCAGGGAGAAGAGTTGATTGGTTCGGGAGTAATACATTAGCATACAATAGTCACATTTCCCAAAGACCGGGTTTAACCACCCCCCGTTTACGCCTTAGCGGCGCAACGTCCCCTCTTTGAAAAAAGGAGGGGAATTTTTTTATGCACGTGATCGTTATAGCCCCCAATTTTAACCGGAAATGATTCATGGCCATTGCAAATTCCACCCAGGTAACTGTGAAGTTCCTTTTCTATTGAACTCTGAATGAACGGTTGCCTGTTCTTTACTAAAAATAATCATTAGTGCCACTAATCTGAAAACCTGAAACTTGAAACTTTAACCTACCTTGCGGATATGAACGCCATTGCAGGCAGAATACTTCGGTACTTTTTCAGCGGCACTTTATTTATTGTGCCCATAGTGGCCACTGCTTACTTTATTTACATATCCTTTAAATGGCTCGATGACCGTTTGAATTTGCCATACCCGGGCCTGGGGTTTGTTATCATATTAACATTCATCACAACCATTGGTTACCTGTCCACCAATTACCTTTTCAAGACTTTAGGAGGTTGGTTTGACCGGGGAATGAACCGGATACCCCTCGTGAAAATAATTTATTCTACCGTTAGGGATCTTTTAGGCGCTGTGGTTGGGGACAAAAGAAAATTTAATAAACCGGTTTTAGTAAGGATCAATAAAGATAATGAACTTCATCAGTTGGGTTTCGTAACCCAATCAGATTTAAGTGAGTTGGGCCTTGCTGATATGGTGGTTGTGTACTTTCCTCACTCTTATGCCTTTTCAGGCATTCATTATTTTGTTCCCCGGGAAAATATTAAGCCCCTCAACATCTCAGGTCCGGCGGCGATGAAGTTTATCGTTTCGGGTGGTGTTAGTGGGTTCAGAGATTAGCCAGAATCAAGTCTATCACAAGTAGAGTTATTCGTTTTCAAGTTGTCCAAGCTTCAAGTTTGATACCGAGCTTGCCATGTCTATTGAATGACTTTCGATAGGGCCATCCGGATTACTTCATCAACCTGCTCATCAATGCTGATGTGTGTGGTATCAATTACCACGGCATCCTCAGCCTGGCGAAGGGGGCTTTCAGTCCGGGTAGTATCAATTTTATCGCGCTTTAAAATGTTATCAATAACATCATCCAGATCAACCAGTTGACCTTTGTTTAAAAGTTCTTTCTGTCTTCTGAATGCCCTGACAAGTACATCTGCTGTCATAAAAAGTTTAAGTTCCGCAAGTGGAAATACCACTGTGCCAATATCCCGCCCGTCCATCACCACTCCTTTCTCTTTACCCATTCTGCGTTGCTGATCAACCAGAGCCATTCTGACGGCTTTTATCGTACTCACCTGACTCACGTTTTCGGAAATACGCATGTTTCGGATTTGTCGTTCTACATTTAATCCATTCAGGAAAGTTTCAGAAATATTTTTGGAATTAACTTTAAATGAAATCTGGATTTGCTGCAAGGCTCTTGAGATTTCCCTGGGATTGGTAAGTGAAACATGATGGTCTAAAAAGTGTAGCGTAACGGCGCGATACATGGCACCCGAGTCAATATAACGGTACCCAAGAACACTGGCTACCTGCTTTGCTGTTGTACTTTTCCCACATGCCGAGTATCCATCAATTGCGATAACAATTTTCCTTAAGTGCATCAGCAATCTTTTAAAGGACAGGGAATGGGTTTGCCTGGTTTAAGCTTTTTATGTTTGTGATGTTGTGTGGATGCACAGCCATCGCCTATCAACATAATGATGGCAAATAGAAAAATAATGATGGATCTGAATTTCAAATGGTTATTGTTTATGTAAGACTGTAAAAGTAAAAAAAAGAATTTAACCCTCGGTTTTGTTTTGATAACTCATGCGAAACCCTATTTTTTCAGCTCCCCCGAGCTCGAGGGTATGGTTTTTCTTTTGATTCAGGGTTATCGACTTAACTTCTGAAAACGCTGGCGCCACCAGGTCATTCTCTATGGCCATCTTTAATACGATTTTTACAAACCTTTTTAAATCATCATCCGTAACAGGGTTTTCTGAAATTTTTGTAAAAATTTCCAGGTCTTTTTCCCCTTCAATGAAAAAACGGTTTTCATGATTGATCATCAGCCGGGCAAGTAAATACCCTGGGTCATGAATGCGGTTATGTTTGAGTGAGTCAGCCATAAAATTAAACACCAGAATCTGACCGAAATATCGGTTAACGTCGTTCTCCCTGACATACTCTTCTTTCATGATAGCGTGGGATTCCTCCAGCGTTACAATGTTGGTATTCATTACAAAAATCAACATGTCCCCGGCAAGTTTTACGCTAAATTCGTGTTCGTTCACTACGTTAAATTCGACTGTTACATCCTTATCTCCTGGTTGAACCCTGCTTTTCAATTCCTGAATTACCTGATGAGCTTCAGATAATAACGTCTTAAATGCCCGACCAATATGCTTATAGGCGGTTTGTTTTGCCGTTGATTTGCTCTCCAGCAGGTGTTTAATATACTTTATCGGATCCTCAGAATTTAGTCCCATTCACTTAATTTAAGGTTTTCTTACTAATTTTAGCGTTTATGATTTATATTAACTGAAATAATAAAGTGTTGATAAAATTCATTCCTTAAATAAGATTTTCAAGATCATCATACCTGATAAACATCCATCCATGGAACCGAAAGAAGAAGGTAAAACCGAAAAAACATTTAAAAGCTTTGGCAAAAAAGTTGATCAATTTCTCCTTGAGCTAAACGAAGCCGGTGAGAAGCTTCAAAAGGAGTTCGAAGAGAAATTCGAGGAGCTAAAAGTCACAGCCGAAAAGTTGAAAAAGGAAGCCGAGGGAAACGAAAGATGGAAAGAGGTTGAAACCAGCCTGAAAAAAGCTGGTGATGAACTTGGCACAGCCTTTAAAGCGGCTTTTAGAAAAAGAGGGAGTTAGGGATTGGGTATTGGATGTTAGCTAATAGTCAATAGGCATTGGTAGTTGGGGGAAATACTCTTGATTGGTATGGTGGGGAAATGTGGGCAACGCTATGGGTATACGGCAATGGGATGAGTACCAACTTATGACAATAAAGCTTCAGATATATCCGGTTATTCTCATCAAATCTTGACGGTCTTCCATTTTCCCTGGCGGAAGATAATAATGCCGGCTATGGCAATGGCAGATTCCGCGATTGAAATTGCTGCGTATACCCCGGGCGTTCCAACGCCAAATTTCAGTGCCAGCAAATAAGCAAGTGGTATCTGGAAAAGCCAAAAACCAACAAAATTAATAATCGTAGGTGTTCGGGTATCACCAGCACCATTAAAAGACTGGCTGACCACCATACCATACGCATAAAATACATAGCCTAATGAAACGATTTGCAAGCACTGGATACCGTTTCGCAGCACCTCCTGATCGTCCGTAAATAAACCCAGCAGCGGCCTTGCAAAGACCAGAAAAATTACTGTTACAGCGGCGAGAAAGATCATATTCAGAAAAGCTGCCCGCCAGACGGATTTTTCTGCCCTTTCTGGTTGACCCGCCCCTAGATTCTGGCCTACTAATGTGGCAGAAGCATTAGCCATGCCCCACGCCGGTAGAATCGCAAAGACAATAAGCCGGATGGCGATGGTATATCCCGCGACCGCAGAACTTCCAAATGTTGACATGATCCGAACTAAAAATAACCAGCTTGCCGAGGCGATTAAAAACTGGCCGGTCCCGCCAGCGGAAACTTTTAATAACCGCACAATAATATCCCATCGGAGCATCAGGTTTTTGCGCGTCACTTTAACCAGGCCTTTGCCATAAACCAGATGATACAGTTGATACAGAACCCCTGCGCCCCGTCCGATATTGGTGGCGATCGCTGCGCCTTCCACCCCCATGTGTGGAATCGGGCCCAGCCCAAAAATAAAAACAGGATCCAACATGATATTAATTCCGTTGGCTAACAATAGAGAACGCATTGCCAGAGAAGCGTCACCCGCTCCCCTGAAAATGGCATTGATAAGAAAGAGCATCATAATGGTTATGTTTCCCGTAAACATCCAGCGTGTATACCCCACGTTATTCCGTATCAGTTCGTCACTGGCCCCCATCAATCTCAGAATATCCCCGGAAAATAGTATACCTGCAAAACTCACTACCAGGGAAATGACCAGCCCGATGTAAATAGACTGCACGGCCGCAACCTCCGCTGCGGGGATGTCTTTCTCGCCCACCCTGCGGGCAACCATAGCCGTAGCCCCCATACTCAACCCTATGGCTATTGAATATACCAGCGTAAGCACGGATTCCGTTAAACCAATGGTGGCCACAGCATCATTGTCGTTCAATTGACTTACGAAAAAAACATCCACCACGGCAAAAACGGCCTCCATGATCATTTCAAGGATCATCGGAACAGACAATAAGAAAATGGCTTTATCAATACCCAAAGCAGTGTAATCCTGCTCTTTACCTTGTATAGCTTGCTTAAACAATCGAAAAAATGAATGGACTTTTGAAACGGTCATTGAATTAATATTAAGGAATCAAAACAAATTTCACCCCCGGAATGGGAGCCAGCGGATGTCGGGTCATACAAACGTGGGTTTACCTGGGTGGCAAAATTCAAATGAACAGCTTCATAGGATAAAAGATAATGCGCAATAGTTTCCTGTACGATAAACATTCGAAAAGGGTTTAATACTTTTCTGAAAATATTAAAAATGACAGCCCGCAACCTCTCTCAGAAGTTAACGGCCAAGTGTCATGCTATGTAAATGGATTTGGCATTCATGAATTCTTTGATGCCGAGTTCAGATAATTCCCGTCCATAACCGGATTTTTTTATCCCGCCAAAAGGAAGTCTTTGATCGGATCTCATTAACGAGTTTACAAATACACACCCGGACTCAATCTCTCTCGCTACTCTTTCACCACGTTCTGGATTTCTTGTCCATACTGAAGCCCCTAAACCATACCGGCTTTTATTCGCCATTTCAATGGCCTCCTGTTCATTATTGACCGTGATAATTGCCGCAATCGGACCAAACAATTCCTCATCAAAGGCCGGCATTCCGACAGACACGTTATCCAATATCGAAGGTTGAAAATTAGCGCCTTCACGACTGCCTCCCGTTACTATTCTGGCCCCTGACGCTACGGAATGCTGCAATTGTTTTTCAAGGTCTTCGGCTAGATCCAATCTGGCCAATGGCCCCATAGTTGTTTTAATATCTAATTGATTTCCCTGCCGAATGGCTTCAACATGGGATTTAAATCTTTCTACAAAAGATTCCTTGACCGTTTTATCAACAATGAAACGTTTTGCGGCAATGCAGGATTGCCCGGCATTCTGCATCCTGGATTGGGTGGCAATTTTCGCGGCAACATCAAGATCCGCGTCAGACAACACAATGAAGGGATCGCTACCTCCCAGTTCCAAAACGGTTTTCTTAAGATTCTTTCCCGCGACTGCGCCAACCTGGGTACCAGCATACTCACTACCCGTTAGCGTGACGGCTGCAACCGAGTCGTTCGCTATAATCCCCTCTACATTTTTTGAGTTAATCAAAAGGGATTGAAAAGTGCCTTCCGGAAACCCGGCTTCCCTGAATATTCTTTCAATCAACATGGAGCATTGGGAAACATTTCCCGCATGTTTTAATAACCCTACATTTCCGGCCATGAGCGCTGGCACTGCAAA
>JAYSOP010000260.1:0-2686 GCA_043722905.1 Chryseolinea sp. | reverse complement strand
CCATCGTAGACGGTCCGGCCGTTGGTAGTTTTAAAGGTGCCTTTAAGAGAATCAGGAATGGTTAAAACGCTGCCATCATCTCGCCTGTGAGCATAATCCAAAACCTGGATACACCGTCCCGTCGGTGTGTAATATTTTGCAGTAGTTACCTTAAGCTGTGAATTATAAGACAACGGGCGGCTTACCTGCACGAGCCCTTTGCCGTAGGATTTTTCCCCGATCACCACAGCGCGGTCATAATCCTGAAGTGTTCCGGCAACAATCTCGGAAGCGGAGGCACTTCCCCGGTTAATTAAAACCGTAACCGGGATCTCAGTGTCCAGCGGATTGTTTAATGTCTCATATTTCAGATTATTTTCAGGGATCTTCCCTTTCGTGCTCACCACAATCTTTCCCTTCGGAATGAAAAGGTTAGTAATGTTGACTGCTTCGATAAGCAATCCTCCGGGGTTACCCCGTAAGTCCAGGATAACACCTTTTGCACCTTTTTCCTTCAATGCAGCCAGGGCATTCTTGACTTCTTTTCCCGCATCGGGTGTGAAATCAGATAAATGAATGTATGCGATATCATTGCCCACCATTCCGAAAAAAGGAACATTGTTCACCTTTACCTTCTCACGCTTGAATTGAAGATCAATGGGTTTATCTGAACCATATCTTTTAACCGCCAGCTTTACCGAAGTTCCTACCTGGCCTTTCATTAACTGGCTTGACTCCTCCCGTGATAACTTGGAAAGCTCAACGCCATCTATTTTTATGATTTCATCACCGATCTCCAGCCCTCCTTTCTGAGCACCATATCCGTCTATGATCATTGTCACAATCGTCCGGTCATTGATTTCGCGGGTTATCGCGCCAATGCCTCCGTACTGGCCTGTATTAATGGTGCGGTAATCTTCTACTTCATCTTCGGGGATATAATTCGTATAGGGGTCGAGCGATGCCAGCATGGCGTCAATACCGGTTCTTACCAGTTTGTTGGGGTTGACCTCATCTACATACAAGGCATTCACTTCCTTAAAAAGGGTGGCAAATATGTCAAGATTCTTCGCAATCTCGAAATAGCGGTCTGCCGGACTTGTAAAAGATAACAGTACGAAAACCGCTACGGCAGAAAAGAGGAGGATCAGTCTTTTTTTCATCAGGATGAATTTACGCTAAATATAACGCAGTAACAGAAAAAAAGTGTCCCAACTTCTGCAAAAGAAAAATTGCCTTCCAAATCAAATAAAGCGGTTGACTTTTAAGGTAATATTCGCGGTTGTAGAGTTAATGCATCAGTTTGATGAACCCTTTTCGTGATTAATCCTTTTAAGACCATACTTTCTTAATGAATCTCAGCCAGTTGCCATGCGCGATATTCAGAATATCAGCGTCGGAATAGCCCCTTTTTTTTAACAGAACAGGGATTTTCTGAAGGTCTGCAATGGTATCCAAATCAAAAGGACTTTGCTCTTTTCCGAAAGCCCCATCGAGATCGGAACCAATTCCAATGTGGTTGGCATTGCCGGCAAGCTGACAAATATGGTCCATATGATCAATCAATACTTCGAGGTGGCAATTCATTTCTTTGGAGGTGGAAACACGGCGCACCCAATTTGGCACCATCATCCAGGCATCCAACACGCCACCGATAACCGCGCCGCGCGCGATCAATTCTTTCAACTGGTCATCGCTGAACTGGCGATTATGGTTGACAAGCGTACGACAATTATTATGACTTGCCCAAACCGGTCCTTTAAAGTGTTCAAGCGCTTCCCAGAAGCTATCATCGCACAGATGCGTTGCATCCAGTATGATATTCAGGTTTTGCATCTCCTTCAACAAAGCCCTACCTTTTGCCCCCATGAATCCGGTAGCATCAGTTCCCTGTGCGTATCTACCAGGCCCATAATGCGCGGGTCCGAGGGCACGAAGACCATACCGGAAGGCTTTCTCCAAATGATTTAACGTTACGATCGAATCGGCGCCCTCCAGACTCAGGATATAACCAATGGGTTTTTCATCCGTATTATTTCCGGTTTCCCAATATTCCAGATGTGCTTCCAGGCTTTTCCGGTCTTTGATGGAAACCAATTGGCCATCTTCTTCCATCGCTTTATACCACGCTAACTGACCCTGAGTTTGTGCCCATGCCTGTTCAGGAGAATGCCAACCCGGAAGCGGATTTTCAGGGCTAACGTATCGCGCAATCTGGGTGGCTACCACGAGCCCGATATTCCCTTTCCTTAACTCGGAAAAACACACGGTCGAATTTCCCCGGTCAGGTTTATCCGTTAAACCTCTTTCACGTTCCCTGATCTCATGGATGGGTTTTCGAAGGTCGCGATTCCATTCCATGGCATTCATACTGAGATCGAGATGGGCATCAACAATGAACATGTCTGGTTTTTTTAGTCGTCAATTTTAAATGGTTACTGTGCGCCTGCGTGCTGAAATATCCCACCTTTCCAAACAGGTATTTCCATTGCAAATTGCAGCTACGTCGTATAGGGCAACCGTTGGACAAATGTGGTGTGGTATCCCATACAAAATATCCCCCACCTGATAAGCGCTGTGCTTATCCGTTTTAAAAACCATATGCTCTTCGCTATGACCGATGGGCTCAAGTTCCGGTGCATTCAGAAAATACACGCGGTTACTCAACGCATTCTCCGACGCGATCGATTTATGACCAAGGTCAACG
>JAYSOP010000259.1:0-3387 GCA_043722905.1 Chryseolinea sp. | reverse complement strand
AGAAAACAAAAAGAAAAAAGTCCTTACAAGAAAATATCCGATTGGTTTGGTGATGGAAACACCATCGACATTCTGCATGACATGGCGCAGGCAGACTTTGAAAAGAAAATTAAAAATGTTCCGGGCTTACCGGAGCTTATCAATGAGTTCCACAAAAATCAGGACGCGGCCACAAAACTTTTTCTCATGGAGTTTGCGCTTCATGGACTAGCCGAATTCAGTCTGATCAGCAAACACAACCTTTCGGCGGGACTGCAATTCAAAGACCTGCTGAGTAGCATGTTTACGATTCCAAGGCCTGGCCAGGTTGAGGATGACGATAGTGATGAGGCAATTGGGGGAAAATTCTAGAGGGCATGAACAAGCCGCAGGAAGCTTTTATCTATCAGCCACGGCAGGTTCTCGCATTAAAAAAACTTGTTGCACGAGGCGAAAGTGGTTCGCTGGAATTTAAGAGAAAGGCGACTTATCCTGATAAAATTGTGCGCGAAATGATCGCGTTTGCCAATGCACAGGGAGGAATTTTGTTAGTTGGAATCAGTGATGACGGGGGCCTGGCGGGATTAAAACATCCTGAAGACGAATCACATGTTATTCAAAAATCCTTGCAAAAGTGCAAACCGTCCTTACCCGTTGACGAAACTTATATTCCCATTGGCAATGCCAGGTCAGTGATTCAATACCACATTTCTGAAAGCGTAAACAAACCTCATTACTTTCTGGATGGTGAAAAAAAGGAAGCTTACATCCGGGTGAATGACCAAAGCATTCGTGCCAGCAGGGAAGTGAGGGAAATTGCCAGAAGATCGCAGCTGAAAAAAGATATTCGATTTCATTTTGGCGAACATGAAAAATTTCTGATGTCTTATCTGGACAATAATCCCGCGATCACCTTAAAAGAATTTGTGGCCACGAGTGGATTAAAAAAGTTTTACGCTTCAAAAAAATTGGTGCTTCTTGTTCTAGCTGATGTCCTTCGGGTTACACCCCATGAGAAAGGTGATCTGTATTCGCTGGCCTTTTGAAACAAAACGGGGGAATAAGATTAGCGAAAAAATTGCATTTTAAAAAGTGAAAGCTTTCCCCTCGATTGATTACATTTCGTAAACCAAGTTCTTTGTGAAGTATGCCTAAAACTAAGAAGGAGAAGGAGAAGAAGATCTTCGTACTCGATACGTCCGTCATTATTTATGAACACAATTCGATTCTAAACTTTGATGAACACGATGTCGGCATACCGATTACCGTTCTCGAAGAGCTTGATAATTTCAAGAAAGGAAACGACACCAAGAATTTTGAGGCCCGTGAATTTATCCGGTTGATTGACAAACTGGCGAAAGGTCAGATGTTGCATCAATGGAACCCCATGAATGGGAAGACGAAGGGCAAATTTAAAGTCCTGATGGGCACGAATAGTTCCGTAGATGCCAACAAGATCTTCAATGAGGAGAAAGCAGACCATCGCATTCTCAACTCGGCTCTTCAGTTGCAAAAAGAAGAGAAAAATAACCGGGTCATACTGGTTTCAAAAGATGTAAATCTCAGGCTGAAAGCGAAAGCACTCGGCCTTCAGTCAGAAGATTATACTACCGGAAAAGTTCAGAACATTTCTTCCCTGTACAATGGGAAAACAATGATTGAAGAGGCTGACCCAAACGTCATCAATCTTTTGTATGAAAAAGGATATTGTCCACCGGAAGATATCCTGGGGAAGATCCCTCCGATGAAAAATCATTACTACATCTTTAAAAGTGGAAAGAAATCCGCATTGGGATATTTCAATCCATTCAATGGGATGATGGAGCATGTAGAAAAAAGATCCGTGTATGGCGTCAAACCACGAAATGCCGAACAGACCTTCGCCATTCATGCCGCACTGAAACCTGATATTAAGCTGGTTTCGATACAAGGGGTAGCCGGAACGGGTAAAACATTGCTTGCCCTGGCCGCAGCACTCGAGCAAAAACGTGAATACAAACAGATATACCTGGCAAGGCCTATCGTCCCGCTTAGTAATAAAGACATTGGTTTTTTACCGGGAGACATAAAATCAAAAGTCAATCCCTACATGGAACCCCTGTGGGATAATCTCAAGTTCATTCAAAACCAATACAGCGAATCTGACAAAGAATATTCGAAGATCACTGAAATGGTAAACCAGGAAAAACTCGTCATCACGCCCCTGGCTTATATTCGCGGCAGAAGTTTGTCAAATATATGTTTCATTGTGGATGAGGCGCAGAACCTCACCCCTCACGAAGTGAAAACCATCATTACGCGGGCCGGAGAAAATACCAAAATCATTTTTACCGGAGATATTTATCAGATTGATACCCCTTACCTGGATTCGCAAAGCAATGGATTATCTACCCTGATCGACAGATTAAAGGATCATGAACTATACGCCCATATCACCCTGGAAAAAGGGGAAAGATCTGAACTGGCGAACCTTGCCAATACATTATTGTAATCTCCTTTTTAGGTTAAATTCCCAAAATTGGATTATTCAAGGGATGTGAAAGCGTTAGAACAGCCAAAACATCTTAGAATACGGGTTGGCTTGATTTATGGATATGAATGATAAACATCGGTATGATCCTTAAATTCCTTTTTAAACAATTATCCCTCAATCAACAGGGAAATTTTATGAAAAAGCTTGGGATGGTTGTAGGCACTCGTAACCAGGATGGTCGTTTGATTTACCTGTATATGATCCATAATCTTTTCGCGGAGATCATCTATGAAAATGACAATCCAAAACTGAAAGTAGAAGGTCTCGTGCTGATGGACGTCGTAATGAACTGAAAACCTATTTGCGGGAATGACTTCAGGTGAACGCCCTGATACCTATTTTCTGGATAAAACCCTTACCATGGTTTCACCAATTTCCGCAGGTGAGTCAACCACTGTAATCCCACATTCTTCCATGATCTTCATTTTAGCCGCCGCGGTGTCCTCAGCTCCGCCAATAATCGCACCCGCGTGTCCCATTCTGCGGCCTGGAGGTGCGGTTTGGCCGGCGATAAATCCAACGACCGGTTTTCGGTTTCCATTTTCTTTTATCCAACGGGCGGCTACTGGTTCATAGTTACCACCGATTTCTCCGATCATGACAATGGCATCTGTATCGGGGTCATTCATGAGCATTTCCACCGCCTCCTTAGTCGGTGTTCCAATGATCGGGTCTCCTCCAATACCAATGGCAGTCGAAATACCCAGTCCCGCTTTGACAATCTGATCGGCAGCCTCATAGGTAAGTGTACCGGATTTGGAAACAATTCCGATCCTTCCTTTTTTGAATACAAAGCCTGGCATAATACCCACTTTTGCTTCGCCTGGAGTGATCACCCCTGGACAGTTTGGTCCTACCAGAACCACACCTTTCGC
>JAYSOP010000258.1:0-3198 GCA_043722905.1 Chryseolinea sp. | reverse complement strand
TTGCTCTTCGTTTTAAATTTTTTCAGAATATACTCCTGTGAATTTTTAAGGATAGCGGGCTCTAACTTAACATTTCCGGGCTTGTAAACTCCATGAACATTTCCGAACGATGCTGCGATAACGAAATGATCACTTACCTTCATCAGTTCTTCATAGGCGTATGACACCTCTTCAGGCTGGGTATAAAGTTTTGCACTTTCAACATCGGTGTTATCAACGCCATCTTCCTCACCACCGGTTACACCAAGTTCAATTTCGAGGTACATATCCATTTTCGTTAACTTCTCAAGATAACGTTTGCTGATCTCTACATTCTCTTTCAGGGGCTCCTCCGAAAGATCAATCATATGGGACGTAAATAAGGGTTTGCCATATTGTTTAAAAAATTTTTCTCCGTGTTGAATCATACCATCAATCCAGGGAAGTAATTTTTTGGCTGCATGATCGGTATTTAACAAAACAGGTACTCCGTAAAGGTCACTTGCTTCATGTACATATTTTGCGGCAGCAACAGCGCCGACGATAGAGGCTTGCTGCAATTTGTTGTCAAGGGATTTTCCAATGAAGAAAGCGGCACCGCTGTTAGAGAATTGAATGATCACGGGAGATTTTACAGATTTGGCTGCTTCTAGCGTCGCATTAATGGTGCTCGTGCTGGTAACATTTACAGCGGGTAAGGCATACTGGTTAGCTTTCGCATGCTCGAAGACTTTTTTTGCTTCGGCATAACCTAAAACAAGTGACATAGTGAGTTGTTAGGGTGGTAGATTTTTCGCAAAAAGCAGAGCAGTTGGCTCAATTCCTAATTTTGCAAGTATAAAGTTAAATTGGCCACATGAAACTCGGACCGGTTACGTTTGCGGAACAGATTCAAGGCATCAATATTTTTACCGGACAGCATTAATCAATCTTAAAGCTTAAATCGGTTGCATACCTCGGCCAGGGCTGAATCATCCCCAACATTACCAGGAAACACAACGAACAATATGTCGGGAAATTTACTTTCCGAATCGATCCGCCAGACCGGTACACCAGGGATAATCTGACCGAGAATTAGAGCCCTTTCTGCTTTCAGAGCTTTCGTAGCAATATCGCTGGCAGTAATACCACCTTTTGCAACAATGAAGGCCGGTCGGGCTTTAAGTCTATTGATAACACTGACCAGAAAAGCAGAGACCATGCCATTGATTTCCAAACTGCTCCCGGCATCAATTCCAACTTGCAAATCACGACTGGTATAAATGACAACGTCGTTTCCTGATGTGATCCATTGTTCCGTTTCAAGAATAACACGGTCTCTATAGTCTGAGTGATCTTTTACATTGAGAAGATCAGAAACGTGGATTTCAATTGCCTTGTGGCTCCCCTGTTTCAGCAGAGGGGTTAATTGGCGCGTTGTTTTAGGAACGTAAGAACCAACAACCACCAAAGATCCATTCGCCGGTTTCATATTTTCCTTTTCCGGAGTAAAAAATTTTCCCGGGGAGATTCCGGCACGAATGGAAATAAATGTTGCCGAAGTGCGATATAAAAATTTTATGCGCGACTTTTCAGCGAGTATTAATCCCATCACTAAAACTTCCAGATCTTTCAAGGAGCACGCGTTGGCAATGCAAACCTGTCCTGGCAAACACTTCGTCAATCTTTCAGAAACAGCTTCCGGACCGCCAAGGCGTAGGTCGTGTAAAGAAATGGAGACCACTTCATTAGAGGGTACCCGTCCCTTGGTTTTTTCGTTTACCCATTCTTTGAGATTGGAGTGAGAATAACCAAAGGCAAGATCTTTGGCAAAAGGCGTATCAGCCACTGGTATCAGTTGATTCTCTTCCCGGATGTAGTGAATATCATTGATCGTAAACCTGCCACCTTCAATAAATGCAGGGATCAAAACCCTGACGGCGTCCGTCATATCCAACGCATTGGCTATAGCGTCTACCTCTGCAGGAAAATGTCCGCGAAGGGTTGAATCACTCCGGCTGATCACAACGATGTCTCTTCCGCTTTCCTTTACTGCCTCCAGCAGATTCATTCCGATTTCCATCGCAAGATTAACAGCGGCCCTCTCTGGTAAACTGCGTGAGTTGGTTAGAATAAAGAGGATCGACGGTTTTTTTTGCAATTCGGCGACGATCAATGGTACTCTCCATGCCGTAAGTACGATTACATCATAACAGGTTTGTGTTCCGGTTGGATCATCATCCAGCACCACAATAGTCTTACTGCTTTTGATAAATTCCTGGCGGATTGCCGGAAGTAAAATTCCGGAGTACTCCTCAGGCAATCCCTTCATTATTTCGTTTACAGCAGTATACATGGCCAAATTTTTTAACATTTCCTGGTTATCCCGCAATCAGGTTTGCCGCGCTTACCTGATTACGAACGCCAGTAACGCGCAATACACCTTAGGCATAAACTTACTTTAAGTTCTGTTAATGATGATATTTTACAGTATCTTTTTTGGTAAACTTTAAATTTAGGAAAGTTCAAAACCGATGGGCCGAAAAAAATCGTTGGCAATCATGTAAAATAACGCTTCTGGAAATTTATGCAAATCATTATCACCGGTGGGGCAGGTTTTTTAGGCCAACGCCTTTGCAAAGCCCTGTCGAAAAGCGAACTGAAATTTGATGAAATTTTATTGGTTGACATAAACCTTCCGGAAAATCCTGAGAAAAATCCACGGGTCCGTTGCCAGCAGATTGATTTATCTCAAATTGGCAAGCCGGGTACTTTGATAACCGAAAAAACGAGTCTTATTTTTCACCTCGCTGCCATCGTAAGCAGTCATGCCGAAAAGGATTTTGATCTTGGTTGGCGTGTCAATCTGGACGTAACCCGTTTACTATTGGAAGCTTGTCGTCATGCCCGGCCAGGAATTCGGTTTATTTTCTCCAGTTCTTTGGCCGTCTTTGGAGGGAAGTTGCCTGCGATGGTAAATGACGATACTGCGGTTAACCCCGCTTCATCCTATGGTGCGCAAAAGGCAATGGGAGAATTACTGGTCAATGATTATTCCAGAAAAAAGTTTGTTGAGGCCATGGTATTACGATTACCTACGGTTTGTGTTAGGCCAGGTCGTCCGAATCAGGCGGCTTCCTCTTTTGTCAGCAGCATCATACGTGAACCATTGAACGGCGGGCTTGCAGTTTGTCCGGTTTCACCTGACCTCGTACTCTGGCTGTCTAGTCCCAGAACAAT
>JAYSOP010000257.1:0-8544 GCA_043722905.1 Chryseolinea sp. | reverse complement strand
GCTCGGTTTTCGATCGGTGCCTCCATACCTTCAGACAGAAATGAAGGTGGGATTGACGGCTATCACTGCTGGGCTGAATTTTATGCCGAAGGAAAATGGTGGCCCGTGGATATTAGTGAAGGAAACAAATACACCGCGCTTGCTACCTACTATTTTGGCCGCCATCCCGCTAATCGTATTGAGCTGAATCGTGGACGTGATCTCAAGGTGCAGCCTGGTCCGCTTTCAGGACCTATTAATTTTCTTGCGTACCCACTTTTGGAAATAGCAGGTGAGCCAACTTTAACGAAAACTACTTTTTCGTTTATAAGAAAAAAGCGTTCGTCAGAAAAAAGCTTGCTGTCTTCCTATAAAAAATAATGTCCGGAAAAGATGATGAATATCACATTTTCCGGACAATCTGCTCATGCGCAATTAGTGACCATCCTTTATTATTGCCGGTGATGTATTGCCTGCTGGGCTAATTTTTTGGATGATCACCATAATTTGCTCCCAGGAGAAGTTTTCTAAACCTATAGCTTACTGTTTTGGTGTTTCAACCCTGGCCGAGTCGGGATCGTTTTTTGGATGGTCCGCATTACCGCCTTTGGGGTGATCAGCCTTTTCAGCGCTATCTGTTTTTACGTTTTCAATACTATCAGCATCGTCTGCTGTGGTTTTTTTCTCACATGCGCTTAATGATACTGCCATCAGGAAGCTTGAGACAGCCACTAATACGGCAAAGGATCTTAGTTTTCTTAGAAAGTTCATAATATTAAATTTTTTGGTTAGTTGGGGGCTGACTATTACGAGGTCAAATGTACAGCTACTCGTCGAATCCTGAATACTTTTTCTTTTTTTTCTGCCGCTTTCTCGAGATCACGCCAGAAAGACGGATGTGGGATTAGTCATCCGGGCATGCAAGCCTCATCGTCTATTGGAATAATGGATTGATCTCACACATTCCAATAGGCCATACTTCTATTATCAGTTAGGGGCTATGTCTACCAGCCACGTTTGACCTCTCAAAACCTTTCCAATTCCCTACCATTTCAGGCAACGCAAACCTTTCCAGCTTCCAAACCTCGCACCTTGTTCTTCGTACTGAAAATCACTAATTTCACAAGTCTTAAAGGAAATAAAACCGGCAATAATGCCGCTATCGTCCTTACGGGAATTCAGTCATCCTAAACTTCGAATACGGGCATGTTTTCACGATACGGAAAAATAATTATTGCAATACTCATTGTAGGCGCGATTACAGTCGCCTACCTGTACTTTACTACACACGAACCGGTCGATTTTACAAGCCAGGTTAAGCCCATTATTAACCAGAAATGTATTACCTGCCATGGCGGCGTAAAACAAAAAGCCGGGTTCAGTTTATTATTCCGGGATGAAGCCCTTGCAAAAACCAAATCAGGAAAACCGGCCATCATCCCCGGCGATGCTGATAACAGTGAACTGATCAGACGCATCACGCTGAACGATCCGGAGGAGCGAATGCCCTACATGCATGATCCCCTTTCCAATGAAGATATTGATATTATCCGGCGCTGGATCAATGAAGGGGCTCAGTGGGGTGAACATTGGGCCTATGTCCCGGTCCAGGAAGTAGAGGTCCCTGAACCAAAAACATTTTTTAATTTTATTTCAAAGGAAAGCAGCTGGGCACGAAATCCCGTAGATCATTTTATTGAGCAAGAATTAAGCGAAAACAATCTAAAACCTTCTCCTCAAGCCGATAAGCATACACTTCTGCGAAGGGTAAGTCTCGATATCATCGGAATACCGCCATCCGATAATCTGTCTAAAAAATTTTTACAGGGAACCGATGACCAGGATTATGCAACGCTTGTTGATTCCTTACTCGCCTCCCCGCACTATGGAGAAAAGTGGGCCAGTATGTGGATGGACCTCGCGCGTTACGCCGACACCAAAGGGTATGAAAAGGATGGCGACAGGGATATCTGGAAATACCGTGACTGGCTTATCCATGCATTTAATGAAGACAAACCTTATGACAAGTTCCTCACAGAGCAACTCGCCGGCGACCTGATGTCTGATCCCACCGATGCTGAATTCATCGCGACTGCTTTTCATCGTAATTCAATGACCAATGATGAGGGGGGCACTAACAATGAGGAGTTCAGAACATCCGCTGTCATCGACCGCGTGAACACGACATGGGATGCCGCCATGGGTACGACCTTTGGCTGCGTTCAATGTCACAGTCATCCCTACGACCCCTTCAAGCATGATGAGTATTATAAATTCCTGGCGTTCTTTAATAATTCCCGCGATGAAGATGTACAGGATGATTATCCATTGTTGCGTCACTATAACGATACGCTTCAAAAGGAACTCATAAAGGTAGTCGACTGGGTGGAAAAAGATTCATCCCCTGAAAAAGCAAAAGAGGTCGCGACCTTTTTGAAGACATGGCAACCCGCGTATAATTCCATGGTGTGTGACAGTTTCGTCAACAGCGCGTTGGGTGATCCTACGTGGATCGAGTTTCGAAACAACGCCATCTGCCGTATGAAGAATGCGAATCTCGACAACCATAAAAATATTATTTTTCGTTATGAGAGTTTTTTCGATGGTGGTGTCTGGAAAATTCATTTGGATAAACCTGACGGAGAGGTAATTGCTACCGTTCCACTACCCAAAACAAAAAGTAAAGGATGGGAATGGAAAATTGTACAGGCGGATCTGAAACCTGTCAGTGGCATGCATACTCTTTATTTTACCTACACGAACCCAAATCTGACTAATTCCATTCGAACAGGTTCCAAAATTGATTGGATGTATTTTACTGATCCCTTGCCAGGAAAAGAAAAAAATGGATACCGTGAAATTGAAGAAACCTTCTGGAAATTATTAACCGCGAATGTTCCCACCACGCCTGTGATGATGGAAAATCCTGCGTATATGCATCGTGCCTCCTATGTATTTGATCGCGGTAACTGGTTAGTAAAGGGAGATCAGGTGGAGCCCGGTGTGCCGGGATCTTTAAATCCGTTTCCAACGGATGCGCCAACAAATCGCTTGGGACTGGCTATGTGGTTAACCTCAAAACAAAATCCATTAACGGCAAGAGCAATGGTGAACCGTGTATGGGAACAACTTTTTGGAACTGGTCTCGCCGAAACGTTGGAAGACCTGGGGTCTCAGGGAATTTCACCGACCCATCCCGAGCTATTGGATTGGCTTAGTTACCAGTTCATGCATGAATATAACTGGAGTGTAAAAAAATTAATTCGCACCATGGTCCTCACGGCAACCTACAGGCAGGACTCAAAGATTTCGGATGAGTTGTTAAAGAAAGATCCCAATAATAAATTGTACGCCCGCAGTTCAAGGGTGCGCTTATCGGCCGAGCAGGTACGCGACCAGGCGTTATGCATCAGTGGATTGTTGAACGAAAAGATGTATGGTCCAAGTGTGTATCCTTATCAGCCTAAAGGACTTTGGCTCTCACCTTATAACGGCAGAGATTGGGAGAACAGTAAAGGTGAAGACCAATATCGGCGCGCCTTGTATACATTCTGGAAACGATCAGCACCGTACCCTTCAATGGTTACGTTCGACGGGGTCGCGAGGAATGTTTGTACTTCACGGCGAATCCGCACCAACACACCGTTACAGGCCCTGACCACCTTGAATGATTCGGCCTATATAGACATGGCCAGACATTTTGCTTACCGATTGCAAAAGGAGGGCGGAGATGACATTAAACAGCAAATTGCAAAAGGATACCAGCTGGCAACGTACCATGCCATCGATGATAAAAGTTTAATCGCTTTACAGGAATTATATACGATTGCTTATAACCGTTTCAAGGATGATAGTGATAAAGCGCGTATGATCCTTGGCGGGAAAGAAAACAATGATGCCAAAACAGCAGCGCTTGTAGTGGTGACGAATGCGCTGCTGAATCTTGACGAAGTGGTCACCCGGAATTAACGGAATAGCTATGGGTAACAGAAAAGTTGATGATCAACGCCTTTTGAAGGAAGCAGAGAAGGCGGTGTTGGAGCTTCACACCAGGAGGCATTTCCTGAAAGAAAGTGCGATGGGGCTAGGGGCGCTGGCGCTGGGTTCTTTATTCGGCGCATGCGGAAATAATACACCCGTTTCCAATGATATTGTTTTTGATCCAGTCCATCCGTTGATGCCAAAGTTTCCGCATTTTCCAGGAAGGGCGAAGAGTGTGATCTACCTGCATATGGCGGGAGCGCCCTCTCAACTGGAGCTTTTTGATTACAAGCCTGAATTAATGAAAATGGATGGCCAGGATTGTCCGCAGTCATTACTGGAAGGGAAACGTTTTGCCTTCATTCGCGGAGTACCGAAAATGTTGGGGCCGCAGGCTAAATTTTCTCAGCACGGTGAAAGCCGTGCCTGGATAAGTGAGAATTTGCCGCACCTTTCCACCATTGCTGACGAGATCAGTTTTTTGAGGGCGGTCACCACAGACCAGTTTAATCATGCCCCTGCGCAATTAATGATGCATACCGGCTCTCCGAGGTTAGGACGGCCAAGTTTGGGCTCCTGGGTAACGTATGGGCTAGGCACAGAAAATCAAAATCTTCCAGGCTTTGTCGTGCTTACTTCGGGAGGCAACAATCCGGATGCGGGTAAGAGTGTTTGGGGAAACGGATTTTTGCCAAGTGTCTACCAGGGCGTGCAATGCAGAAGTGTTGGCGATCCGGTGTTGTTCCTGAAAGATCCCGAGGGCATGGATCAGGATATCAGAAAGGCTTCTATCAATGCCATCAATAAAGTGAATCAGGAACAGTATGGAGTCTTTAAGGATCCTGAAATTTTATCACGTATTTCGCAATACGAGCTGGCCTATAAGATGCAGATCTCTGTTCCGGAAGTAATGAACATTAAGAATGAGCCAGCGTACATTCATGAAATGTATGGTACCCAACCGGGTAAAGAGAGTTTTGCCAACAACGTCCTGCTGGCGAGAAAGCTGGTAGAAAAAGGCGTTCGTTTCGTGCAGTTATTTGACTGGGGCTGGGATAGTCATGGATCTGGTGCCGACGTGGCGCTCGATATTGGATTCAAAAATAAGTGCAGGCAGGTGGACAAATCCATTACGGCTTTGATACTTGACCTCAAACAACGTGGTCTACTCGATGAAACATTGGTTGTATGGGGCGGCGAATTCGGCCGGACTCCGATGCAGGAAAATCGTCTTGGTGTAAAGATGCCCTTCAAAGGTAGGGATCACCATTCGGAAGCGTTTACTATGTGGATGGCAGGATCCGGAATAAAGAGGGGAGGAAGTTACGGCGAAACGGATGAGATTGGTTACAGCGCCATTAGCGGTAAGGTTGAACCCTTTGATATCCAGGCTACGATCCTGGGCCAGCTTGGATTTGATCACGAGCAATTTACCCATCCTTTCCAGGGAAGGCCTTTCAGATTAACCGATACAAGAGGAAGGGTGATTAGCGAGATATTAGCTTAGGTATTTTTCATAGGCATTTTTAGTGCACTCATAATTTAATTCTTATCAATTCAGGCACTCCGTGTTTTTATCTTTAACTGAATTTTTTGGGCATTTCCATCCACTAGTGGTGCACTTGCCTATAGGGATATTGCTCATGGCTGTATTACTCCATTGGCTATCTTCGAGTCCAAAGTTCCAATCTTTCCGGCTGGTTGTTCCGTTCGTTATTATGTGCGGAATGGTCACGGCCATCATTGCCTGTATCTCAGGATATCTTTTATCGATCAGTGATGACTATAATGAAACCATTGTCGGGTGGCACAAGTGGATGGGAATCAGTGTCGCTTTGGTTTCTGTCGTGTGGTATTTGCAGGAGAGGAATTTCCGTTTTGTACTAAAGCTGAAATTTTTATCGGTTGGATTATTTATATTGATCATGATCACGGGGCATCTCGGCGGTGTAATGACTCATGGATCGGATTATCTTTCAGGACCTTTCGCAAATATATTTTCCAATGATACAACAAGCAGCATGGTCTTCACACCGGTCGCAGATGTGCAGGAGGCTGTGGTGTACACGGATCTGGTCCGACCCATGCTGCAGAACAAATGTTACTCCTGTCATGGAACCAACAAACAGAAGGGCGGACTTCGGATGGATGACACGTTAAGTTTAATGGAAGGAGGAAAAGACGGAATCGTCATTGAACCCCACGATGCAGAGGAAAGCGAAATGATCCGGCGACTTTTATTGCCTGTCGACAATGATGACCACATGCCCCCAAAAGAAAAAGGGCAGTTAACTGAGCAACAGATCGCTCTCCTGCATTGGTGGATCGAAACCGGAGCAGATTTCTCCAAAAAAGTAAAAGATCTCGACCAGCCGGAAAAAATGAAATCGGTTTTACTCACGTTTCAGGAAGCGCCGGAAACCCGGAGCAGATTGTCTTTCGTTCCGGAGAAACCAGTTGAAAAGCCCGATCAGGAAATATTTGATAAACTCAACGAACGCGGCATTATGGTTTTACCCGTCGGAAAAGGAAGCCATTACGTGTCCGCCAATTTTTTTACCGATACGCTCATTACCAATGAAGACATGGATCTGTTGTTGTCCTTGAGAAAACAATTGATCTGGCTGAAGGTTGGTTTTACAAATCTGAGTGATGAACAGATGGCTAACGTTGGCAAGCTGAATAATCTGACAAGATTAAGCATGGAGCATACGCTTGTTACTGATCAGGGAATTGAGCAATTAAAATCCTGCAGCCAACTGCAATACCTGAACATCGTCGGAACGCCTGTCACGGCAAAAGGTATCCTTACTTTAAAGGACTTAAAGGAACTCAGATCTATTTATGTTTATCATACAGGAATTACCAAAGCGGATTGGCCGGAATTGGAGACGGCTTTCTCAGATACAAAAATTGATTCTGGTGGCTATCGCGTTCCCACTTTTGAAAATGATACTACGGAGGTAAAGTTTGTATTAAAGGAATGAAGGCATCACCTGTATATCCCTCTCCTGAAAGAGAGGGAAACGAAGGTTAGTAAACTTGTTGGGCTTGCCTCCTCACCCTGAGTATAATTACCTTTGGTGGCTCATATGTTATTGAATTTGTCTTCCTCCCAATGTAAAGGATTGTTGGCAATGTATTGACGGATGCGTTCAAAGGATTCGGCATCACGGATAATGTGAACATAATATCGCGATTGCCATTGAAAATCAGCGTCAATTAGGTGTGCATATTTTGTGACGGATGATTTGAATCCACGAACAATGGACGCCAGGTTTTTGGATTGTGGTCGAAATTTATTCGTTTCCGATGCGACGGTCAATGTAGAGACGCCATTGCATGGCGTCTCTACATTGATCACATTGATCACATTGACCGTCGCGCGTACAATTGTATTCATTTTCATTAATTATGATTACCCCATGAAAATGATTGGGCATGACCACAAATTCACACAATTCCAAATTCATATCCCGACGTATGTCGATTGTTTTTAACCATTCGGTTTCAACAATTTTGCCAATTCCGGATAAATTCATTTTGCCATCTGTAATTTCGCCGAAATAATGTTGGCGGTCATCGATGGGCTTTCTGTCTTAACTATTGTACTTCGCTGCACAGGATTATTCGTCATCACATCACGCCAGTGCGTGACGATTCCTCAGAATGACGGGGCTCTGGGGGGCCGCGATGGGATGAGCATTTAATTAATTATCTTTCGACTGGTAAATAAAAACCATAACGAACCTTGCCTTCGAAAAACCTCCATCAGTTCGAAGAATTATTCAGAGGGCTGTTCAAGCCTCTTTGCGGTTTTGCTATGAAGTTTACAGGAGACCTTGACGCTGCGAAAAATCTCGTTCATGAAGTCTTTATTCAGGTGTGGGAGAAATTTGATTCCCTTCCTTCGGACACCCATTACAAAAGCTATTTTTATACCGCAGTCCGGAACAGATGCCTGAATTATATCAGGGATAAAAAAAAGTTTGTTGCCATTGAAAATGTGGCCGAACATCAGCTGACGGAAATCAATTCGGAACTGGAAACTGTAGAACTGGAAGAAAAAATAGAAGCCGCCATTGCCTCCCTCCCGGAAAAATGCAGAATGGTATTTGAACTGAGCCGGATTGAAGGGCTGAAGTACTCCCAGATTGCGGGGAAGATGAATATCTCTATCAAAACGGTGGAGGCGCAAATGTCCAAAGCGCTGGGCGTAATGAAGGAACATTTGAGGGAATTTCTAACCATAATATTTGCTTTTTGGGGATAAGGGTAAAACCAAACTGATGTGTTAACACTATAGGGTATCTCATGACAAGTGCCAACAACGATAGCGTAAATGAACTGATCACCAAACATCTGGCGGGCGAAACTTCCGTGGAGGAACAAAATGAGTTATTCTCCTGGATTGGACAAAACGAAGAGAATAATCGCCATTATAATGCGCTCAGAAAAGCGTTTGATCTGACGAATAAACATTTTGATGTCGGCGGTGTGGAAGACCTCAATATTAATGTCGATCAGGAATGGAATCACTTTGCCGAAACCATCGGAACAAAAAAAACCCGTCAATTATCTATT
>JAYSOP010000256.1:0-3333 GCA_043722905.1 Chryseolinea sp. | reverse complement strand
CATCAGGCTTTTTAGCGACAAAATGCCTGAATATAAAGGTTCCCATATGGCCATCATTGGCATTAGAGAAGAACGGGGGAATCTGGACAACGTTGGTACTGCCCAGGGCGCGGATGAAATCAGAAAAAAATTATACAATCTTAAACGGGGCAACGGATCCTACCGGATTGTCGATCTCGGAAATCTAAATATTGGGCATGACCTGAATGAAACCTATGTCCGGATAAGTGAGGTATGCCGTATGCTATTGGAAAACAACGTTCTTCCTATCCTCATTGGGGGAACCCATGACCTTGATTACGGTCAATACTGTGGTTATGAAACCCTTGAAAAATTGGTAAGCTTTCTAAATGTTGATGCGTTTCTCGATTTGGATGACCTCGAGAAAAGTCCGGAGAACCGGAAGCATATTCACAAAATATTGTTGCACGAGCCTAACTACCTGTTCAGCTACACGCATCTTGCCTATCAGACCTACCTGATTGACCCACTATCAGTATCGTTTCTTGAAAAGCTTTATTTCGAGGCCTTCCGAATCGGACAACTCCGAACAAACATTCAGGAAATAGAACCTGCGATTAGAAATGCCGATCTCTTATCATTTGATATTACGGCAATACGTTCGTCCGACGCTCCCGGGAATGCCAACGCCCAACCCTTTGGGTTAAGCGGTGAAGAGGCGTGTCAGATTTGCTGGTATGCCGGACAGAATGAGAAACTGAGTTCCGTCGGCTTCTATGAATATAATCCCAGATGGGATGATGAGCATAATAAAACAGCTTCGATCATCGCGACCATGATATGGTATTTTATTGAAGGATACTATTTCAGGAAGAAAGAACAGAATTTCCGTAGCAACGATTTTATGAAATATACCGTATCCATGCCGGTAGAACCAGAAACGCTTTCCTTTTACAAAAGTAAATTCAGCGAAAAATGGTGGATGGAAGTACCCTACCCCGACGGGAAGGAACGTTATTCGCGCAATAGTATCGTTCCCTGTAGTTATTCAGATTATCAGACAGCAATCAAAGGAGAAGTGCCAGAAAGATACATCAGCACAATTGCCAAATTAATTTAAGAATGTGTGGATGTGCCAGTGTGTTGATGTTGAAGCCACACATCAACACATTATCACCTCAACACATTAACACATTATCACCTTAACACATTATCACCTTAACACATTAACACATTAACACATTAACACATTAACACATTAACACCTCAACACACTTACACTACATTATTTAACTGCTCCTTCATTTTTTCGAGTTCCTCTTTCATCACAACCACATGCTTCTGAATTTCTGCATCATTCGATTTTGATCCTATCGTGTTGATCTCCCGACCTAGTTCCTGAGCGATAAATCCCAATTTTTTTCCATTCGACTGAGGTTCCCTTAAGGCATCCATGAAATAATCAAGGTGTGATTTTAACCGGACCTTCTCTTCATTGATATCCAGTTTTTCAACATAAAAAATAATTTCCTGCTCCAATCTGTTGGTATCAAACCCTTCTTCACCGAAAAAAGAAGTAACGTTATTTTTAAGGCGATCACGAATACGGTCCACGCGTTTTGGATCCAATTCCTTCACAGTTTCAAGACTTCTTTCAATCACCTGGCAACAATTTGCCAGCATTGAACCCAAAACTTTTCCTTCATCCAAACGGAAACTCTCGCATTTTTTTAAAGCCTCAACCAGCAAACCTTTTACCCTGATCCAAACGTCCTCTCCAGCTTGTTCCTTCATAGTCCCCTGAATAACATCCGGTGAATTCAAGGCAAGTTCGAAGAGGCTTTCATAGGGCGCATAAACTTTATCCGCAAGTTTTTTTAATTGGGCATAGTATGCTGAAAACAAGGGTTCATCGTAGCTCTGTTTGGTTGTCCCATCGGAAAGCTTTTCATATTCAATAGATACCGAAACCTTTCCGCGTTCCAACTTTTCACTGATGAGATTTCTGACCTCCAGTTCTTTATCGGAAAAAATTTTAGGCAATCTTAAATTGAGATCGAGAAATTTTGAATTCAGGCTTTTGACTTCTACGTAAATCTGGGATTGTCCGTCATCTGCAGATGCTTGTCCGAAACCTGTCATTGATTTAATCATGTAAAAAATTTTTAAAATAATCCATATCACGCGTCCGGTTTAGCTCGCCTGCTGACAAGCAAGCCTGAACCACGCATTCTTAAACGATCTTATGCAAAATTGGCAAATGCAGGAGAATCAGAAATCAAATCCCAGTGTCAGAAAAGCACGCGGCTTGCCAACGCTGTAATTTTCAACAGGCCAGGCCAAATCAAATTTTACGTAATAACTGAAGACAACCGTACGCGCTCCCAAACCATAACTGTATAGCCATGGGTTAAGGTAATTTTTTATTTTGGCTTCAAATGGACCATTCCTGATTACATTGTAGCTGACACTGGTTTCAGAAGTAAAAGGCGGTTTACCTGACCAACTGGTCCCAATATCATAAAACGCTGTAAACTGTAAATTCCGGAAAAAGTTTGAGGCAATAGGTCCATTGGTTAATGCCCTGATCAGTGGTACACGCAATTCTGCGTTGAAGAGCATCGCGCTGTTCCCAAAAAGCGTCGCGTAGTCAAACCCCCTTAAATTGGTGGCATATTCAACGAAGAGAATATCCTGTGTCTCAGCTTGCACGCCGAGTGGATTAGGCTGACCTTCACTTGTGTTTCCTTCGAGAATGGTTTTGTTAAACAACCAGTTGTCCATACCTCCAAGTAAAAATTTCTTTGGCGATGGCCCGAAAAATGTGCCTGCAAAACCTCTGACGGCAAACACGATTTCCCTATATACTTTTTGATAATGCCTTACATCAATGGAAGCGCGGCTGAAGCTAAGCTGTTGATTACTGATTCCCTGGTGATGGGTCAGACTGATCTTGGCACGTGTACCCTCCATCAGATTCATGCCGGTGGTCACAGAGTTATCATACACTATTTCGCTTTTCGCTCCGGCATAAAAACGGTTGGTGGATATAGCGGAGGGAGGATTCACTGGAAAAGGTTGCTCTCCAAGGTCTACGGAAGTTGCCACCAATCCAAAAGGTTTTAAGGAAACCCGTAAACGATCAGTAAAAGGAATTGACGCTCCCACTTCAAATCTGTGCAGTGAATATTTATAGGCATTTTGGGGATCCCACCGAATGGCCTTGCGATCGAATCTGGCACTGAAATCCATAAAAGATGGAAGGTATTCGAATTCGGCAAAAAAATCACCCTGTTTTAAGTCAAGCGTTGACATGATTCCGCCATGAAAACGATAATTTTCAAGCATGTCGTTCATCTGGGCTTCCAGTAA
>JAYSOP010000255.1:0-3897 GCA_043722905.1 Chryseolinea sp. | reverse complement strand
TTTCTTCCTATGCAGGATGAAATTTTCCCAGACAAAGAACACTTTGGAAGACAGTTCAGAAACAACGCCCGCATGTCTTCCATGGGAATCGTTCAGATCGCGGCCATCATGGGCAGTTGCGTGGCCGGGGGCGCCTATTTGCCGATCATGTCAGATGAAGCTATGATCGTAGATAAAACAGGATCGATTTTCCTGGCAGGATCATACCTTGTCAAAGCTGCGATCGGCGAAGATATTGATAATGAAACCCTGGGTGGGGCTACCACGCATTGCGAAATTTCCGGAGTTACTGATAACAAATTTCCAAATGATCAGGCATGCCTCGACTATATCCGATCATTGTTTAAAAAATTCGGCGCAACTATAAAAACGGGCTTTGACCGAATCGATCCACAGGAGCCAAAAGAAAATATACAGGATTTGTATGGCCTTTTTCCTGCAGACCGAGCAAAACCCTATGACACAGGGGAAATCATTAAACGACTGGTTGATAATTCAGAATTTGATGAATACAAATCACTGTATGGGAAAACCTTAATCTGTGGCACGGCAAGAATGAAGGGTTGGTCGGTTGGTATTATTGCCAACCAGCGCAAAGTGGTCAAAACGAAAAAAGGTGAGATGCAAATGGGTGGCGTCATCTATTCGGATGCTGCGGATAAGGCAGCACGTTTTATCATGAATTGCAATCAACGGAAAATTCCTTTATTATTTCTTCAGGATGTGAGTGGATTTATGGTCGGCAGCAAGGCAGAGCAGGGTGGCATAATTAAAGACGGCGCGAAAATGGTGAATGCAATGGCCAATTCAACAGTCCCGAAATTCACGATCATTATGGGTAACTCCTACGGCGCGGGCAATTACGCCATGTGTGGCAAAGCGTATGATCCGCGATTAATCTTTGCCTGGCCGACAGCCCAAATAGCCGTCATGAGCGGAGCTTCAGCAGCCAAAACTTTACTGCAGATTAAAGTAAATACCTTAAAAGCACAGGGTCGCGAGATTACCAAAGAAGAAGAGCACGCCCTCTTAAAAGAAATAACCGATCAATACAACGAACAGCTCAGTCCTTATTACGCCGCGGCCCGATTATGGGTGGATGGCGTGATCGATCCGTTGGAAACCCGAAAGATGATTGCCATGGGAATCGAAGCGGCAAACAACGCGCCTGTCGAAAAATTTAATGTCGGTGTTTTTCAAACTTAGGTCATAAATGAACCGCGATCAAGCCTCAGACTAGCTTTAAAACATAAAGAAATATTATTTTGATAGCGTTGGTAAATTATTAACTACAAGCTCTTTAGCCCTGCCAGAACACCTTTCACTGGCCTCTGAACCATTTTGCTGCAATGGTTCGTTATAGAAAAAGAAAATTTTTACCTTCATGGCAAAAGTGTATTAGATATGGGGATGGAATCAAAGGAATTCAAAGCACTTATTTCATTACTGGATGACGAGGATGAACAGATAGTGACCCATGTTCAGGACAAAATCCTTTCATTAGGAACCGAGGTTATTCCATTTTTGGAACAAGAATGGGAAAGCAATTTTAATTCGCAGGTCCAGCGCAGAATCGAAGATTTAATCCACACCCTTCAATATGAATTGCTGAAAGAACGTCTCAAGCAATGGTATCAAGGCGAAGAGCAGGATCTCCTCACAGGCATGTGGTTGGTGTCTACTTATCAATACCCGGATATTGAACAAATTAAACTAAGGCAGGAACTGGAGCAGCTTTATTATGAAACATGGCTCGAGTTCAAACCTGATCTTTATCCATTCGATCAGGTTAAAGTCATTAACAGCGTGCTGTTTAGTAAATTAAAGTTTGGCGCCAATACTAAAAATTTTCACAGCCCGGGAAATTCCATGCTGAATATCGTGTTGGAATCCCGCAAAGGAAATCCTATTACGCTCTGCGTGATCTATATGCTGGTAGCCCAGAAACTTAAGCTACCGGTCTTCGGGGTTAACCTGCCCAACCTGTTTGTGCTGACCTATAAAGACGAACGGCACAATCAATTTTACATCAATGCTTTTAATAAAGGGCTGATTTTTTCTAAACAGGATATTGAAAATTATATCAACGAACTGCACCTGCCTCCTCAAAGTTCTTTCTTTGAGCCTTGTTCAAGCCTTGAGATCGTGCGAAGGGTACTGCGCAATCTCATTATGTCTTTTGATAAAATGGGCGAACACGATAAAGCAGAAGAAGTAAAGGAACTCTTGCTCATCATTGCTGATGGCGCTGACCTTGGGGTGTAAATTTGAAATTTTGAATTTTGAATTTTAAACGATTCTAAACTTTAAACTTCAAACTCTCCTCTTTGATCAATCTCCCTAAAGTCTGGATTCCGTGACCAATTTTTTCACTCCAGGGTTCGCCGTAACTGATGCGAAAGCAATTTTCAAACCTTCCCTGGGAAGAAAATATCTGCCCGGGTGCGATACCAATATTATGTTTCAGCGCACGCTTGTGAAGTTTGTACGCATTGATCTTTTTATTCATCTCAATCCATAAGGTGAATCCACCCTGCGGCCTGGTCACTCGGGTATCCTCCGGAAAATGTTCTGATATAGCCTGTAGATATCGAAGTGACTGGGTATGCAAAGCTTTTCGCAAGTGCCTAAGGTGCAACTCAAAACGCCCATTGCTTAAAAAATTCGCCACAGCTGCCTGTGTTAAAGTGTTGGTAGATACCGTGTGCATCCTTTTCAGTGTGATCACCCTTTCTTTAAATTTTCCCGGTATAGTCCAACCGATTCTAAAACCAGGGGCCAGAGATTTTGAAAAAGAAGCGCAATGCAAAACCAAACCTTTCTTATCATAGGTCTTACAGGTTTTCGGACGGGTTTTTCCAAAATATAGTTCACCGTAAATATCATCCTCAATCAACGGTATTTCCTTTTTGGCCAACATTTCCACTAACAATTTCTTTCTTTCATCTGGCATGCAACTACCGAGGGGGTTGTTAAAATTGTTTACGAATAAACAAGCCTTTATATCAAAGCGCGGAATAGCATTCTCCAGGTAGTCAAGATCAATTCCGGTGACGGGGTCAGTGGGAATTTCTACCACCTTTAAACCATGACTTTCCATTACCTGAAAAATAGCAAAATAAGTAGGGCTCTCGATGGCGATGGCATCACCGGGTTTGGTAATGGCTTTAACACAAAGCGACAAAGCCTCCACCGCTCCAGCGGTTACCACGATATCATCTTCGCTGGGCGTTCCTCCCCAGTTAAAGGCTTGCCGCGCAATTTGCTTTCGCAGTAGAACATTGCCCTGAACATGCTCGTAGTGCAGGCAACTCGTCTTTGACTCACGAAGGGCATGCATCACCGCCTTATTGAGTTTGGCGGCCGGCAGCAATTCAACAGAGGGAGCACCCATGGAGAAATTCAAAATTTTCTCACGATTGAAATCCATATAGACGCTGTTGATGATCTCATCCACGCTTACCGGTACCGCGTCATCTGGCGGTTCGCTTACTTTTGGAAGTTCCCGAACATGATTTCTGCTGAACTTTACATAATAACCCGATTGCGGACGTGCTTCAATAAGACCCTTACTTTCTAAAGAATAATAAGCCTGAAAGGCTGTGCTTAGACTAATTCCCTGCTCCTTACTGAGGGCGCGAACAGAAAGCAGTTTATCCCCTAATTTTAAGATCTGTTTTTCAATGAGGGTTTCTATGCGATCAGCCACCTCAACATATTTGTGTTCCTGCCTGATTTCGATCATTGACGGTTAGGTTATTTAACTGATATGATCAAATTTACAAAAGCGAAAACTGTTTTTCTATGTTAATTAAAAAATTATTTAACGGGTTTATTGCTGCTTTAACTTAATATCAGGCATTTTGGAGGAACTAAAATTATTTTCTGTACATTCAT
>JAYSOP010000254.1:0-4579 GCA_043722905.1 Chryseolinea sp. | reverse complement strand
GGCAGCACCTTGCATGTACATGAGATGAATTCCCCGGGTTATCCCTATCAGCAACTGATGAATCTCCTGGTAAAGATGGATTATTCCGGATGGATTCTACTCGAATGCAGCAGTGATCCTGTGAATAAAGTTGGCGCAATGATAGAGCAGCGAGAGATTTGGAACAAAATAGTCGCTCAATCACTGGGGTAAATGCGCGATGCATTACTTTTGGAACAACTCACTCTAAAAACAGCGTAAATTATTCATGGAAATTAGTATTGCAAGCGATCATTTAAAATTGGGTCAGGCCGCAGGGCGAACTGCTGCCCGTTTAATCAGGAAAGCAATTTCAAGAAAAGGTAGCGCAAATATTATACTGGCTACAGGCACCAGTCAGTTTGAAACATTGAATCAACTTATCAAGGAAGAGGACATTGACTGGAGCAAGGTGATTATGTTCCACCTGGATGAGTACATTGGTTTACCGGTAACCCATCCTGCAAGTTTCAGAAAATATTTAAAGGAAAGATTTTTATCAAAAGTCCCTCCCTTAAAAGGCGCTCATTTAATTAATGGAGAGAATAACCCTGAGGCTGAATGCGTGTGGTTGGGAGATCTGATCACACAGCATCCGATCGATGTTGCGCTGGTAGGCATTGGGGAAAACGGACACCTGGCGTTTAATGATCCGCCTGCTGATTTTGAAACAGAAGAGCCTTATATTATTGTGAATCTTGATGAGGCCTGCAGAAAACAACAGTTTGGCGAAGGTTGGTTTCCATCTATTGGAGATGTGCCGCGACAAGCCATCAGTATGTCCGTGAATCAAATTATAAAATCCGAATACATTATTTGTTCGGTTCCTGATGAAAGAAAGGCCGTGGCAGTAAAGAACAGCGTTGAAAAACCCGTAAGCAATCTTTTTCCCGCCACCATTCTTCAAACACATCCTGCTTGCACCCTCTTTCTTGATAAACCATCTGCAGCGCAGCTCTCACAATGATGATCTATCATCCACAAACTTTCATTCATACGGTTTAAGAAACAGAGAAAAATTATGAATAAACCCATTGCTGCCACCATACAGGTGGAGTCGTTAAGCCGGAGAAGCACCGTTATCTCTATTTTTATCATCGGAATGTTGTTCTTTATTTTTGGGTTCGTATCATGGGTGAACGCCATTCTTATTCCTTATTTTAAAATTGCCTGCGAACTTAACAACTTTCAATCCTACCTGGTCGCATTCGCTTTTTACATTTCATACTTTGTCATGTCTGTTCCATCTTCCTATCTCCTTATGCGGGTGGGATTTAAAAAAGGAATGATGATAGGATTCTGGGTGATGGCCCTGGGCGCTTTCATTTTTATTCCCGCTGCCCTCTCCAGAACGTATGAAGTATTTTTATTGGGACTATTCGTGATAGGAACAGGTCTGGCAGTGTTACAAACTGCGGCTAACCCATATATAACAGTCTTAGGTCCAAAAGAAAGGGCCGCCCAGCGGATCAGCATCATGGGAATCTGCAACAAAGGAGCCGGCATCCTGGCGCCCATACTTTTTGCAGCGGTCATCTTAAAGGCCACGGACACCGACCTCTTTCGCGAGCTTGCCAGCATGAATGAAGCTCAAAAAAACCAGGCGCTGGATGAATTGATACGGCGGGTTATTGTACCCTATGCTTTTGTTGGAACGGTGCTCTTTGCGCTGGGGTTGATGGTAAGATTTTCACCCTTGCCTGAAATCAATACAGAGCAGGAAACTGCCGAGGTAGCTGCCACAAACGCAACCAGAAAAAGTATATTCCAGTTTCCCCATCTCATTCTGGGAGCCATAGCCATTTTTCTTCACGTAGGAACCCAGGTGATAGCCATCGATACCATTATCGGCTACGCAGGTGCCATGAATATCAATTTACTGGAAGCAAAAGTTTTTCCTTCCTACACCCTTTTTGCTACTATATGTGGTTACATTATGGGCATCATTTGTATCCCGAAATTTATTAGCCAGGTAAGTGCGCTTCGATTTTGTACACTGTTGGGAACAGTTTTAACCCTGCTTATAATTTACGCCAACGGACAAGTTTCCTTTTTAGGTCATGCTGCAGATATTTCCATTTGGTTCGTTGTATTATTGGGACTAGCCAATTCACTTGTATGGGCAGGCATATGGCCCCTCGCGCTGGATGGATTAGGACGATTTACAAAGTTAGGGTCTTCCATCATGATCATGGGTCTATGTGGGAATGCCATCATGCCGTTGTTCTACGGCTACTTTGCAGACATATACAACGTGCGTGTAGCCTATTGGGTATTATTCCCCTGCTATCTTTATCTGGTATTCTATGCTTTTTATGGACACCTGATCAGAAGTTGGAGGGGGGAGGGGAGTTTGAAGTTCAAGGTTTAAAAGTTTAAGGTTCAAAGTTGTTGCAGGTTGCAGGTTGTTGCAGGTTTCAAGTTGGTTTGAAACCACGGATTGCCGTCACCGCAGATTCTCTGGTCTCGAGGACTCTGCGGTTTAAAGCACCGAGCGTTGATTTTGCCCAGGGATCTGACGGGAATTTTGCAGTGGACGTTTACTGTCCTAAATTTGCCAGCCCCTTGCCGTCTCCGCAGAGTCTCTCGTCTCGAGGACTCTGCGGATTTGGAGGGTTTAATTTCAATTTCATAAAATGGCCGCACAGCGCTTAAAGATTTTTAATGGGAAGATCATTACTCCGCACCGGATTATTCAGGGTGGATGTATTGTGGTAACCGGAGCTACCATTACCGCAGTAAGTGAAACCAATATTGAAGCGGAGGATGCCCTTGAAATAGATGCCAGAGGTAATTACATAGCACCTGGATTTATTGATATTCATGTTCATGGTGGGGGGGGACACGATTTTATGGATGGCACTGAAAACGCTTTTCTGAAAATTGCTGAAACCCATGCACAATATGGCACCACCTCCATGTTACCAACCACATTGTCGGCAAGTCCGGAAGAGCTGATTCAGACTTTAAATGCTTACGAATCCGCGCAAAAAAAAAACATTCATGGCGCACAATTCCTGGGCATGCATCTGGAAGGCCCCTATTTCGCCATGAGTCAACGCGGCGCCCAGGACCCACGTTATATCAGAGATCCCGATCCAAAGGAATACAGGGATATCCTCGCGCGTTTCAGCACCATAAAACGCTGGAGCGCAGCTCCGGAATTAAAAGGAGCAATTGAGTTCGGACGCCATCTTAAATCCAAAGGTATATTGGCGGCCATCGCACATACTGACGCGATCTATGAGGATGTCATAATCGCCTTTGAAAACGGATATACCCTCGCTACGCACTTGTATTCCGCGATGTCAGGCGTGACCAGAAGAAATGCATTCCGCTATGCAGGGGTCATTGAAAGTGCCTACCTCATTGATGGAATGGATGTTGAAATAATTGCCGATGGCACTCACCTTCCCGCGCCTCTACTAAAACTAGTCTATAAAATCAAAGGTGCTGAACGCACCGCATTGATTACCGATGCCATGCGCGCTGCCGGCATGCCTCCGGGTGAAAGCATCCTGGGCAGCCTGCATGACGGATTAAAAGTTATTGTGGAAGATGATGTAGCCAAACTACCAGACCGTAGTTCTTTCGCGGGCAGTGTTGCCACCGCCGACCGGCTAGTAAGAAATATGATAAGCAAAGGAGAAGTGCCACTAACCGATGCTGTAAAGATGATCACCAGTACACCAGCCCGCATTGTAGGCGTGTCCGACAGAAAAGGTACCCTCGCACCTGGTAAAGATGCGGATATCGTGATCTTCGATCCCGATGTGCGAATCGAAAAGACGATTATAAAAGGAGAAATTGTGTACGACCGTCTGAATCGGGATTAAGGGATTGCCTGGAGGATTTAGGGTTAAAAAGGATAAGAGAAAATTAAAATGAATTGAACAACTAAAATATTAATCCAATCCTGGCAATCCCTTAATCGTCGTTAATCCCGGTTCAGACATGAAAAATAGGTCAGACTATTACTGAAAGTTTCCTGGATAACTATTGAACAGAGAACACATTCGAAACACTATACCAATATGTCCAGCCTGCTCCCTCCGCATAATAAATGTCGTATTCAACTTGAATGGTTCCACTACAGGTATCGTAAGAACCCTCACCCACCTGAATAAATTTATATTCATATCCGTCATTATCCGTTCCGGCTGCTTGCTCACCAAAAATAGCTGACCCTTTGGTTGATCCTTCCATTTCCGGCGTGAGGGTTATGGTCACTGCGGCACTGGAAAACGCAGAATAATCAATGAGATCTCCGGTAACTTTTACGGTATTATCCACCACAGTACCTGTAGCTTGTTTGATGACGTCACCGCCACCCCAATCAAGGGTATTGGAAAGGGCGGTAGAATTGAATATTGAAATAGGTTCGCTGCACTCGTCGTCCAGTATGTTTATGGTGATCCCGGCATTTTTGGGTTCTGCAAGACCCAACCCGATGTTAATATTTTCTTTGTTAATCGATTTTATCCTGATCTCAAAACTTCTGGCATCAGTTGTCCCATTCTCATTGTCGATGGTCTTGATATAAAGCGTATCCGAAACGAGT
>JAYSOP010000253.1:0-7939 GCA_043722905.1 Chryseolinea sp. | reverse complement strand
AAGCTCCTCCTCTAGGGCTTGAACCTAGGACCCCCTGATTAACAGTCAGGTGCTCTAACCAGCTGAGCTAAGGAGGAAAATTGGATTGCAATATTAAGGCTGATGCCGTGAATTGCCAAATGTAAATGGATTTTCTTTCACATTTCTAATATTCAAAACAGGGCTTACTGCGTTAAATCGGAACTTTATAGTTTCGATCTTCGGCAAATCTCTGTCGTTGCAAATGCAGGACACCGCACGCTTCAACTAAGAGGAACTAAGTAGTGCATCAAGGAGATAATTTTGCTCCAAACAGAGGCTGAATTCAGAAACGCTGCTGTAAAGCCTCCGTAAAATTTGGTGATGCTTTATACCCCGGGCCCGGAATATATTTTTTAAACCAGCTGCTGATAGTCATATAAAGCACGCCGAAAAAAGCCTCCTTAAAAATTCCCGCTGACATCTTGGATTCACCCAGCGTTCGGTCGGTAAAGATGATAGGCACCTCTTTCAACTTGAACCCGTATTTCCACGTAAGGAATTTCATCTCGATCTGGAAAGCGTAGCCAATAAATTTCACCTTATCAAGCGGAATTGTCTCCAGCACTTTACGGCGATAGCAAACGAACCCCGCAGTGGTATCTTTAATCGGCATACTTGTAATCGTTCGCACATAAGTGCTGGCAAAGTAGGATATCAGCACCCTTCCGATGGGCCAGTTAACAACATTTACACCCGTGGCGTAGCGTGAACCAATGGAAAGATCTACGCCATCCTTCAGACAGGCATGGTATAGTTTGACCAGGTCCTTGGGATCGTGAGAAAAGTCCGCATCCATTTCAAGAATATAATCGTAATTTTTTTGGATAGCGTAATGAAAGCCAGTGATGTATGCCGTACCCAAACCTTGCTTGCCGGGTCGCTTGATGAGATGCAATTGTGTACGTTCAGCATTGTACACCTTTTGAAGTTCTTCAACAATTTCCGAGGTCCCATCCGGCGAACTATCATCTACGATGAGTACGTCAAAATTTACGGGCAACGCAAAGACCGCATCAATAATGGATTGAATATTTTCACGCTCTTTGTACGTCGGTATAATTACAACAGCTTTATTCAATGGTTGGGCTATTCCTGAATATATAACAAATCTATCAAAAGAATAATTTCATACAACCCCTTTTTGCCAGGGAGCGCATTTTTTTCGATGTAATCATCGCGCAAATGAAATAAAGCGATAATTCGTCGATAAAACGTCGAATAATTCAGTTTGCCCTTAACTTATTCCTTAAACGGTCGAATAGAGGCAGGTGCCCCAACTTATATGACCTCTAATTCATGGAATTGTTTCGCTACCTGTTGTTGTACTTCGTAAGGCACAGCAACGTAATCCGCGAAGCGCTGCGTGAATCGTGCACGCCCCTGGGAGAGTGACCTGAGCGTCGTGGAATACCGGTCTAATTCGGCCAGAGGTGTCCGCGCCTTTATCACCTGGAATTTCCCTTCGTTATCCATACCCATGATGATCGAGCGACGTGTTTGCAAATCACTCATTACTTCTCCCATCACTTCTTCAGGCAACAGGATTTCCAAATCATAAATGGGCTCCAGTAACTGAGGCTCGGCCTTCATAAACGCGCTTTTAAAAGCAAGCATCCCTGCAATTTTAAAGGAAATATCATTGGAGTCTACAGGATGCATTTTCCCGTCGAAAATGCATACTCTCACATCCCGCACATACGATCCGGTTATGGGTCCCTGTTCCATTTTTTCCATAATCCCCTTTAAGATGGAAGGGATAAAACGGGTATCAATTACACCGCCCACAATGCAATTGTAAAAAGCAAGTTTTCCTCCCCATGGCAAATCGATTAATTCTTTTCCACGAATACTGTATTCGACAGGCTCGGGCATCCCTTCATAATAGGGTTCAATTTTTAAATGAACCTCACCGAATTGGCCCGCGCCTCCGGATTGTTTTTTATGTCTGTGAACAGCAATCGACGATGTACGGATGGTTTCCCTGTAAGAGATTCTCGGCGATTCAAAGGTAACGTTGAGTTTGTAAATATTTTCTAAATACCATTTACAAACTGAAAGGTGTAACTCTCCCTGCGCTTCAATAATTAATTGCCGGAGTTCTTTTGAGTAGTGCACCTCGAGGGTTGGATCTTCCTGATGTATTTTATGCAACACCTCACCAATTTTCTCATCATCATTTTTGCTTTGCGCAATCACCGCCGTACGAATTCTGGGTTGGGGGTAAACAATCGGTAAAACCGTGACCTCATTTCCTTTCGCGTGTAACGTTTGATTGGTGAAAGTGTCTTTCAGTTTGAGGGTCGCACCAATATCGCCTGCCACCAGCTTGTCTACAGGAGTCCGTGTTTTACCATCCATAATAAAAAGCTGATGAATTCGTTCCGATGCACCGGTCTGGCTATTGGTAAGCTCCGAAGAGGTCGTGATCTCTCCCGAGATAACTTTAAAAAAAGATAATTTTCCAAGATTTTGTTCAAGATGTGATTTAAAAACGAATAGGACCGTTGGTTTACCGGGATCGAAGGGGATCTCGCTTCCATTCGTGGTTTTTTCAGGCTTCGCCTCGCGGGGAGATGGGGCGACATTGTCTATAAAGCCCATCATCCGACCACTTCCCATGTTCTTTTTGGCTGACATGCAAAATACAGGAAAGACACTATGTTGAATCATTCCAAGTTTTAAACCTTCACGCATCTCATCCTCATCCAGCGTTCCTTTTTCAAAATATTGGCCCATCAGTTTCTCATCATTCTCTGCGGCTTTTTCCACGAGCTCGTTATGAAGCCGGTCAGCTTTTTCTTTTTCAGCATCCGGAATGGGTAATTTTTTAGGCTTTCCGCCATCTACCGGAAATTTATACATCACCATTTTCAAAAGATCAATGATGGCATTGAAATCCTCCCCTTCATTATAGGGATATTGCATTTGGACTATGGCGCTTCCAAAGCGCGTCTTCAGTGACGAGAGCGCAGCGTCAAAATCCGATTTCGGATGGTCAACCTGATTGACCGCAAACATGGTAGGTTTGCCGAAGGTGTCGATGTAATTCCAGATGAGCTCACTGGCAACTTCTACGCCGTGCTGGGCATTGATGACCATTACACAGGTATCCGCTACCCGTGCTGACGATATAATCTCGCCGATGAAGTCGTCAAACCCAGGGGTATCGATAATGTTAATTTTATAGTCCTGCCACTCTGTGTGAAGGGTAGTGGCAAAAACAGAATTACCACGTTCATGTTCGATGTCGTGGTAATCTGATACGGTATTTCGTCCTTCAATGGTACCTCTCCGGTGTGTGATACCGGCTTCGAATGTCATGTCTTCGGCCAGCAAAGTTTTGCCGGCCTTTGGCGCACCCAACAGAACTATGTTCTTGATGTGCTTGTCATCATAAACTTTCATGGGTATTGATTTTATTGTGAATGGAATAAAAACCTGGACTGCGGAATGAAGTGTATTTTTGGTTACCCGAACTGATTTTTTGCCGTGCAGGGAATGCCCTTCCGAAAAATGCTCCTGCATGAAATGAGTTCCTGTGACACGTCATAGGCGAGAAATTTAAGATTTAGTCAGGAAGGAAAAGGTAATGGAAGATAAGGGAAAAAAAATTAGAAGGAAATAGGGGTAGAAGGGTCTGGGGATATACGGGTATAGGGGTATAGGGGTATAGGGATATAGGGGTATAGGGGTATAGGGTAAGGTATAAAAGGTATAGAGGTATAAAGTTATAAAGGTATAAACGGGATTGGGGAAATCGGGTCTATGGGGGTGAGGGTCAGTTCTTGGTAGCCCTATTAATCAGGGAGGGCTGTTTGGAAATCAAGTCGTTTCGTAGCCAAGCACGCGTAGCATACTCTCGCTGGTTTGCTCACCGGCAAATAGTTTAGTGGTAACTTCACCGTCTTCGTTGCGATCAATCAATACGTGCTTGGGGGCTGGTACCAAACAATGCTGAATGCCCCCATATCCGCCAAGCGATTCCTGATAAGCTCCCGTGTGGAAAAATCCGATATACAATGGCTCCTCGTCGTTTATCATGGGAAGAAAAACTTCCCCCGTGTGCGCTTCTGAATTATAATAATCCATACTATCGCAGGTAAGGCCCCCCATATTAACTTTGTGATAGGGGTCGTCCCATTTGTTGATCGCGAGCAAGATATACTTTTGATTTAAACCCCAGGCATCGGGGAGGTGGGTAATGAAGGAGCCATCAATCATATACCAAAGCTCTTTGTCGTTTTGTAATTTCTGATCAATTACTTTATACAAAACCGCGCCGCTCTCACCGACGGTATAACTACCAAACTCGGTAAATATATTGGGCACCTGAACATTACTTTTATCACAGATCCATTTGATATTCTCCACAATCTGTTCGATCATGTATTTATAATCGAATTGAAAGGTAAGGGAGGTTTTGATGGGAAAACCGCCGCCTATATCAATGGAGTCAAGGCTCGGGCAAATTTTTTTCAGTTCGCAATATTTAAAGATAAACCTGCTTAATTCACTCCAGTAATAGGCAGTATCTTTAATGCCGGTGTTAATGAAAAAATGCAGCATTTTCAGGGAAGCTTTTTCACTTTTTTCAATCTTTTCCCTGTACAGGGGAATGATGTCGCTGTAGCGGATTCCCAGCCGGGATGTATAAAACTCAAATTTGGGCTCCTCATCAGCGGCAACCCGGATACCTACTTTATAAGGACCGTTTACAGTTTGTTCATAGGCATCGATTTCACCCATCTTGTCCAATATGGGGATGCAATTACTGAACCCTTCATTCAATAATTCACCAATGTATTGTGTATACAAGGGCATTTTGAAACCATTGCAAAGAATAAAAGTATCCTTATTCACCTTACCACGGTTATAAAGAGACCTTATGATGGGAATATCAAAGGAGGAGGAAGTTTCAATATGAACGTCTGCATTTTTCGTTGCTTCTTCCAGGACAAATGAAAAATGCGACGATTTGGTGCAATAACAGTAGGTGTATTTGCCGCTATACTTAAACCTTTCAATGGCGTTATTGAAAGTAGCCTGTACAAAGCGTATATTTTCGCTGATGCGGGGTAAATACGTTAATTTAAGGGGTGTTCCATATTGTTTTATGATCTCCACAAGGGGGACATCATTAAATAATAATTCGTGTTCTCGTACTTTAAACTCTTTTTGGGGAAATTCGAAAGTTTGCTCGATCAGCTCGCGATAGCTCTTCATTTAGCCGTTAGTCGTTGATAAGTACATCCTTATTTAGCACAATTTAGAGGTCAAAAATATCGTTCCGGTCAACAAAATCCCATCCCATTGTATGCTGATCGGATCAATGCCAAGCGAATGATTACACTCCGAAGAAGTGCAATATTGGTATAAATTTGCCATCTTTGCAATACGCATTCACAACCTATGGTTAATCGCCCGGCACTCTTTTTTTTCTCTGTGGCGCACGCCTTTGCGGATTTCTGAAGGCGCGGGTTGCTTTGCGTCAATTCGCCAAAATATCCAAATTTATTTATTTACCTGTATACCTGGCGTAATTGATACCATAGAAAATAATGGTATGAACGGGTAATGAGTAAGCGCATGAAAGACAGCTCCATTGGTTCTTAGCGAACGTTCAGTTCGCAAGAATTATCACATGGAGTTGCCTTGAAATAAAATGATGACACATGAAAGAGATTAAGATCATTGAAGTAAAATCAGAAATAGGGGCAGGTACGAGGGGAGCCAGTTTAGGTGTGGAAGCGATGAAGATCGCCAGCCTCGATTTAAACTCAGATTTCTTCAAACAATACGAATCTGTAGAAGTTGAAAACGTAAATGAATTATTATTCGACGGTGCAAAACATTCTTACGCGAAATTCATAGACGGCGTAATGATCATGGAAGAGCGTGTTTGCCTGGAAGTATATGAAACAATCTGGAACGATTATATTCCTTTGATCCTGGCTGGTGATCACAGTACGGCCTATGGAACCATTGCCGGAATAAAAAAAGCGCACCCAAAAACCAGGTTAGGGGTGATTTGGATTGATGCACATGCTGATATCCATACCCCTTTTACAACGCCATCTGGCAACATGCATGGCATGGCATTGTCGATGGCCTGCGATATCGATAATCTGGAATGTAAAGTAAATGATCCGCGGGGTGAAACCCTGGAGTATTGGGAACAAATCAAAGATGTAGGAATGCCGGGTGCTAAAATTTATCCGGAAGATATTGTTTACATCGCAGTCCGTGATCTGGAGAAACCAGAAAATTATTTGCTGAATAAATTTAACGTCAACTTTATTGAAACCGAAGATGTTAAAAAATTTGGCGCCCAAAAAGTAGCTGAAAGGGCATTAACTATGCTCGATCATTGTGATCTGATCTACGTTTCCTTCGATGTTGATAGTATGGATTCCAGAATTTCTACCGGTACAGGAACCCCAGTGCCCAATGGATTAACCGTGGATGAAGCCAAAATTCTAAATGTTGAGCTGGCGAAAAGCCCGAAAGTTTGCGCCTGGGAAATAGCCGAAGTAAATCCTACACTGGATACTGAAAACAGAATGGCCGAAGGCGCATTTGAGATCCTTGAAGCTACCGCGAAATCGTTGGTGAGCAGGCCGGTGTTGGCAGAGTAGTCGACACGCATATCTTTCTACTTTTTTTACGCGCTGTTATGGAAAAAAGTCTCCACGGCACGATACGATCCTTATTATTTAATTTACGAAATTTCCACGTGAATTAAAAGTCGAATATGCATGGGAAATTACCCGTTCCCTACATCGACGGAGTCGCTATTATTCGTTTCCAAATTTCTCGCTAGCTAATCTGACTATGCTCCGCAATTCCATTCTTAATTGCGGTTATTTTGATGTCTCCGCAGAGTCTCCTGTCTCAGGGACTCTGCGGTTTAGGAGCATACTGCTTGGTCACGGGGAGATTTTTTACAAAGGAACTTCCTAGTCCCTTCTCCTCATATCCCCCTGTAACTGTTTCAATATCTTATGTGAAAGGGGATTACAGGATGAATTACGCTCATTAGGACAAAACGATTAAAAACTGCTAATCTTTGATCAAATTGTTATAGCCTTTAGGGGGTTTTTGATTTAGTTTTATATACATAGAAATTGTTTTTTCACGGCCTATCCCCTCCATTATGAAAAATCATCTATCACTCCTCATGTTTTGTCTTTTTCTGATAACCACATTGGTTACAGGTCAGGGTATTCCATTAATAGAAAGCGTCTCCCCTTTGAGTGGCGCCATCGGTTCGTCCGTTACAATACGAGGGATGAATTTTTCCGCAGTGCCAGAGGACAACCATGTTTTTTTTGGTGCTGTTTCGGCAATAGTAATTTCATCTTCCGCCACTCAACTTGAAGTACATGTCCCTGTCGGCGCAACATTTCAACCCATCACCGTGAGTGTAAACGGGCTAACCGCTTACTCATCCGCGCCGTTCATGGTATTGTTTCCGTTCACGGGATCGATCGGTGGAAGTTTTAATAACCGGGTGGATCTTTGGGCCGGATATCAGACAAAGGGTGGAACGGTTGCGGATATCGATGGCGATGGAAAACTTGACCTTATAGTAGTTGATCAGGCCAATAATGTGGTGTCCATTTTCCGCAACGTCAGCACGCCTGGTTCTCTATCATGGGATTCGTTTGAGTATAAATTGGACTTTCCTACAGGACCCGGTCCATACGGCCTTGCCACGGGGGACCTGGGTGGCGATGGAAAACTGGATTTAGTAATCACCAATGCGTATACCGCATCCATTTCAATTCTGCAGAACACGAGCGTGCCCGGAACGGTTTCATTTGCTGCCGGCGTTGAGTTTTTATCCCCTTCAGAGCCTCTCTCGGTTGCTATTAAGGATCTCGACCTTGATGGTAAAGCGGATATAGCCGTCACGAAT
>JAYSOP010000252.1:0-1693 GCA_043722905.1 Chryseolinea sp. | reverse complement strand
TATAATATTTTCAGGTCGGTTACTTTCACATTGATCCTGATACTTTTTGCCATGCCCTTGCTGGGACTACTGGGCCTTGAGAACCTTCTCGCCCGAAAGGCTGATAAAAATTCAAAAAATAAGATATTAGTCGCGTTTGCCTTAACGGGTGGCCTATGCTTATTATTTTGGGTTTTTGCCGGGATGTTCAGTTTCATGAAGGACAACGAAGCACAACTTCCGGCCTGGTTTATCGATGCGCTCGCTGACGACCGCAAAAGTTTATTGCGCTCGGATGCCATGCGATCTTTTTTCTTCATTCTCGGCGCATTCATAGTGATCTATTTTGATGTACATAAAAAAATATCGCCAATAGGGTTTTATGCTTTTGTGATTTTCATGATCACCGTGGATTTAGCAGTGGTAGACAAACGGTACTTCACCGACGATAATTATAAACGTCGTTCTGACAATTCTTTTTTCGCATTAACGGAAGCCGATCAGGAAATTTTGAAGGACACATCCAACTACAGGGTTTATAACCTGAGTTACCTTACCGGAAAAGGCGACAACCCCTTTGCAGAAGCCCGTACTTCGTACCATCATCATTCCATCGGAGGTTACCACGCGGCCAAACTGAGGCGTTATGCGGAATTTTACGATTCGTGCCTGGTGCGCCAAACTCAGCAATTTGTAGAGCAGGCACAAAAGGGGAACACTACCTTCAACAACCTGCCTGCTTTCAATATGCTTAACATTAAATACATTCCTATTGGACCACGGCGGGAGGACATACTGACCAATCAAAGTGCCAACGGGAATGCCTGGTTTGTTACCCAGGTATTAACAACAGAATCCGCGCTGGAAGAACTGGATAAAACCTGTTCCATTAACACCAAAACAACCGCTGTCATCAACGCTTCTGAATTCTCAGCGAAGGAGTACGGGTTAACCGACTCAACAGGAACGATCAGAATGATCAAAAATACCCCAAAAAGTATCCGGTATGCGAGCGATTCCCGTTCAGGCGGACTGGTAGTATTCTCAGAGATCTATTACCCCGGATGGAAGGCTACTATTGACGGCAAGGAAAGTAATATTCTGCGGGCTGATTATATTCTTCGCGCATTGCAAGTCCCGGGAGGTAAACACACCATTGAATTTACTTTTGAACCGCAAGCTTTCGTGACAGGCAATAAGATTACCACAGCTTCTTCATGGCTCGTATTTTTCATTTTTCTGGGAAGTCTTGGCTGGAGCCTTAAATCTAAAAAGGATGCGTAAAGGTTACTGCCTCAGAGGATGAAACGTTGCGCTAACTTCTGCTGATAGCCTCCAGGCGTTTAAGCAGCGGAGGATGTGAGTAATGAAAAAATACATACCACGGATGGGGATACAAATTACTCAGCGAATCAACGGACAGCTTTTTCAGCGCATCAGCCAGCGCGTTTCCACTGAAAGTTTCTCTGGCATAAGCATCGGCTTCGTATTCATTTTTGCGGCTGTACAGGCTCATGAGCAACCCTGAAATCCCCGATATGGGTGCAAATAAAATAGAGAAAGCGATCAGATTAAGATGAATGGCAAGCTCACTCCCCCCCAGCGCCAAAGAAAGGTCTTTATTGTAAACCATCAGAGAGAGGATAAACAGGGTGAAAAAAACCTGAAGAATGGAGAGTACAAATCCCCAGATTATATGTTTCTTTTTGAAGTG
>JAYSOP010000251.1:0-2108 GCA_043722905.1 Chryseolinea sp. | reverse complement strand
AAAAAAAGCATGGAGGTGGAACAAAATCCCTTTTTAAAGGTTTATTTTGTAGTAAACTAATTTGTGTGAACACTCAGCTAGAATCCATTAAGCAATATTGCAACAGTCTGGTACAGTATAGCAGAAGGAAAACCGTTGAAGTAAAGATTGGTGATATTCCCATGGGCGGAAATAACCCCATCCGAATCCAGTCCATGACCACCATCGATACCATGGACACCCAGGGATCCGTGGCGCAGGTAATCCGGATGGTAGACAAAGGTTGCGAGTACGTGCGCATCACAGCCCCGAGCATAAAGGAGGCCCAAAATCTTGAAGTGATAAAAAAAGAGCTTCGGGCCAGGGGATACCAGGTTCCATTGGTCGCCGATATTCATTTCACGCCAAATGCGGCAGAATTGGCTGCCAGGCTGGTCGAAAAAGTACGCATCAATCCCGGCAATTACGCTGATAAAAAACGCTTTGAAGAAATTGAATATACCCAAGCCTCTTATGAATCGGAACTGAACCGCATCAGGCTGAAGTTTGCACCATTGGTGCGCATTTGCAAAGAATACGGCACGGCTATGCGAATTGGTACCAATCACGGATCTTTATCTGACCGTATCATGAGCCGCTATGGTGATACACCACTGGGTATGGTGGAAAGTGCGTTGGAGTTTTTGAGGATTTGCGAAGACCTTCAGTATTATAATATTGTCCTGTCCATGAAATCCAGCAACCCCATGGTTATGGTTCAGGCCTATCGGTTACTGGTTCAGAAACTGGATGAAGAAGGTTTCAAACCTTACCCGCTTCACCTGGGAGTCACCGAAGCCGGTGATGGAGAGGATGGCAGAATTAAATCTTCCGTAGGCATAGGAACGCTGCTGGAAGATGGATTAGGGGATACCATCCGGGTCTCTTTAACGGAAGAACCCGAAGCCGAAGTACCTGTAGCCATTGCGTTGGTAAGTCGCTATCATGACCGGGAATTTCATCAGCCTATTCCCCAAATTCAAAACTATTCCATAAATCCATTTTCTTATTCCAGGCGAACAAGCAATGAGGTACTCAACCTGGGAGGTCACCAGGTGCCCAGGGTGTTCGCTGATTTTTCCAATAAGGATAAAATCACCAACGCTTCGTTTTTTGCCCTGGGATATAATTATTCAGTTCCCCTGGATAAGTGGAACATCACGGATATGGCCTGTGATTATGTCTTTCTAGGCGACCAGGTCATCGATTTTGAAATACCCGGAACCCTGGGTATCATCTATAATTACAAAACGTGGTTAAGCCAAAAAAATAAAGCCCGCGTTTATCCGTTTATTAACCCGGAAGATTTCATGGATGGAATTGTATTGTCTCCACAAGCTAATTTCATTTATTGCAGCTTAAAACATCTTACACCTGAATTCCTCACAGCATTAAAGAAAGAACGAACGGTGGTGTTAATGATTGAAACAGACAATACCCATGGCATGGCTGAACAACGAAAATTGTTTTCCGATCTGATCAACGCAGGTTGCCTGGTGCCGGTCATCACCAGAAGAGCGTACAGGAATTTAACTCCAGAATTGCTCCAGCTTTATGCTGCAACAGACATTGGGGGTTTGTTCGTTGATGGATTGGGAGATGGAATTTTTATCCGGGCAGAAAATTGCGGTGGGGATAAAATGGTAAATGAAACTGCCTTCAATATTTTGCAGGCAACACGTACCCGAATTTCCAAAACTGAATACATTTCATGCCCCTCTTGCGGAAGAACCTTGTTTGACTTGCAGGAAACAACTTCAAAAATAAGATCGCGTACATTTCATTTAAAAGGAATTAAAATAGCGATTATGGGGTGTATCGTTAACGGGCCTGGTGAGATGGCGGATGCAGATTATGGCTACGTTGGCTCAGGCCCAGACAGGGTAACCTTATATCGGGGGAAAGAAGTGGTAAAAAGAAACGTTCCCTCTGCTAAAGCTGTTGATGAATTGATTCAAATTATCCAGGTCGATGGAAACTGGATTGATTTCACTGTTCCAACATAATAAAAAATCTGTTATGGAAGCACCTGAAAAAAATAAAGGAAAATTGAAAAAATTTTTTTCGCTGGGCGAAGTAGGAGGCTATTT
>JAYSOP010000250.1:0-1626 GCA_043722905.1 Chryseolinea sp. | reverse complement strand
GGTTATGATCCGACGCCTATTGGTTCAAAAAGCTATGCTATTGCCCCTGATCTTTTTAAAGACCTGACCGAAAACCCAAAAGATACCTCGCTCACCATTAATTTTCCGCTCGACCCGCTTTTTGGTCAAAAAGTATTCGCCAGTGCAATGCGATACAGAAGCTCCTCTACAGCGGAAGATTCTGCTTTTGTTACACGTGATTTTTTTAAGGAATTCAACGGCCTTGCCCTTGTGCCAGGTAATGCTGATAAAATTATCGGATTTAACCCCGGCGCAACAGCATCAAAGATTGTTCTTCACTACCACGATGCCGAAACTGATAGTCTGGCATTAAACTTAACCATGAGAGTTTTCAGTTTTAATGAGATCACCGCTAATTTCGCCTCTACGGAACTTGCGTCATTGACACAATATTCTCAACCGATTGCTCCGGAAAATAAACGTTTTGTGCAATCGGGAACGGGAGTCATGACCCGATTGGATTTTAAAGGATTCTACGATTTTGTGGATGCAGATTCAAATTCAACCATGATCGTTAATTCAGCGGAATTACACCTTGGTGCAGCCGAACCATCTTCTGTTTTTTCGCCTATAACGTCATTATCTCTCAGGGCTATGAAAGGTGAAGGTTACCTGAAACGGGTCGTTGACCCGGCTATCAATAAGGCCCAACACCTTGCAGACAGCGCATCAGTCACCTTATATGCCGGTCAACTGGGTGTTTCAGGAGGGATGTTCACACCACTCGGTGCGGATGGTAATATTTTTAGGATTGCTAAAGTTGAAGACGACATGTATTATAATGGTTATCTCACACTTTTCGCACAACAAGTTTTCAAGAAGGAAGAAAATAAAGAAAGGTTTAGATATTTTGCCCTGTATCCTGAAACTCCTCCTGTGGGCAAATCCGTCAACCGGATAATATTCAATAAACAAAATATTAAAATACGGGTTTATTATACCCGGCCCACTCAACCCCTGCAATAGAATGTGTGGCATTGTTGCTTACGTCGGCAAGCGTAACGCGCGTGATGTAATTATTAAGGGCTTGAAACGCCTGGAATACCGCGGTTATGATAGTGCTGGCATTGCTATGCTTAACGGGGGTCTGAATGTTTTTAAGAAGAAAGGTAAGGTAACTGATCTTGAAGCCTTCTTAAAAGAAAAAAACGTCGCAGGCCACCTCGGCATGGGCCACACTAGATGGGCCACCCATGGTGAACCCAATGATGTCAATGCACATCCGCATTTTTCCGGTTCGCGCAATTTGGCAATAATCCACAATGGCATTATAGAAAATTACAGTTCCTTAAAGCAAGAATTAGTTAATAAAGGGCATCAATTTTTGAGTGATACAGATACCGAAGTATTCATTCACTTTATCGAAGATATTCAGGAAAATGAGAAGTGTTCGCTGGAAGAAGCCGTCCGTTTATCTTTAACCAAAGTTATCGGCGCGTATGCCATCGTGATTATGTCAAGTCAGGAACCTGACCTTCTGGTGGCGGCAAGAAAGGGTAGCCCCCTCGTTATTGGGGTAGGAAAGGACGAATTTTTTCTTGCTTCTGATGCCACGCCTATTGTTGAATACACAAATGAAGTCGTTTACCTGAATGATCAGGAAGT